>CABRZK010000056.1 GCA_902475415.1 uncultured Eubacterium sp. | reverse complement strand
ATAACGTTGTCTTCCATGCCGACACGGATATGTCCGCCTAAAGCAACGGCTGCGTACATTGTTTCCATTGCAGAATGTCCAACACCGAATGTGGACCATGTAGAACCTGGACAAAGCTGATCCATTGTCTCTTTCATAAATACAAGATTCTTAACAGAACCTGGAATACCATTTGCACAACCCATGCAGAACTGAAAATGTAATGGTGCTTTCAGAACACCTTTCTTCAGATAGTACGCTGCATTTGCGATCATACCAGGATCAAATGCTTCAATTTCAGGTTTGATATTCAGTTCCTGGAAGAGCTTGCCGCATCTTTCAAGAAAAGCCGGGCTGTTGATGAAGAGGCTTGAGTTTAACCAGTTCATAGAACCACAGTCATAAGAAGCCATCTCTGGTTTTAATTTTTTAACATGAGCAACACGGATCTCATCATCAGCGTGGATATCACCAGATGTTGTCAGGTTTAATACGATATCACAATCCGGATATTTTGTATGGATCAGGTTTACAGTCTCTTCGAATTTAGCTGTATCCATTGTTCCGTTTCCTTCATCATCTCTCATATGAAGATGAGCTACTGCTGCGCCTGCTTTCCAGCATGCATAAACGTCATCAGCGATCTCCTGTGGAGTCATCGGTACGTTCGGGTTGTTCTCTTTTTTTGGCCATGCGCCTGTTACAGCAGCTGTGATAATAACTTTATTCTTTAATGCTTTGTTATCCATTGTTAAGCATCCTCCCTTATTATATTTCTCGTTATTTAAGTAACACATACTTGAATCCCTACATTCAGATTGTATGTCATGTCTTACTCATTGTCAAGTTCAGCTTTGAATAAGCCCACTGCAAGAACTGCAATGGGCTTATTCTTATTTTTCAATGCTTTCAGCAATAATTATTTATTGCGGTTGAAAAGTCTCTGGATGTAGTCAAGGCAGCTAAGACCGTACTCAGACTCATCACCATAACCTGTTCCACAATATTTGTATTTTCTATCCGGAACGGATTTATCGATGTTCTCTTCATCAACATATGCAACCGGATGAGCCATAGATCCATCACCCATGTACCATCTGATTGGATAGCAGTGGAAGTCGAACCATTTACCAGGAATGATCTTATCAAGGTCACCACCAAGGTTCTCAACACCAACGATACCATGACCAAGCATCTCTTTATGACATGGCTCCCATGTTCCCCAGATACCGATATTCTCTAACTCACCGAATTTTTCATCGTAAGCTTCCTGTCCGTGGATACGGATGTACTCGAATTTATCAAACTCAGCATAAGCTTCCTCACCAAAGAGCTCTTTGTACTCTTCAACGATTGTTTTACCAGTAGCGCCAAGAAGGTTCATTCTTGTCATACCGTTGTTACCCATAGCTGTGTGAAGCGGATGATCCAGAGCCTGTCCGTCCATAGCTACACATTTAACGCCCTGTTTTACAAACCATTTACCAGCGTCGATACCTGTACCTGCTGCATAATGATAGTAAGCTTTGGAATCATCGAAGTAACGATGCATTCCGGAGTTGATGCAAAGGATTTTTCCTTTCAGATCGCCATCTTTAAGGCCGTACTCTTTCATACATGCATCAAGATGTTTGTCTGTGATCAGTCCCCAAGGCTCGATATCGATTTTGAATACGATAGCCTGTCCAGCGTAAGCATCAGCCGGCATCTCATGTGTGTAACGAGCTCTTCTTCCGTCGAACTCATACTCCATAACGTGACGTGGTGCATCACAGTGTGTACCTGTATGCATTGTACATGTAATTCTCTGTGTTAAAACGCCACCTTTTGCCATGGAATGTGCTCCAACGATTTCTGGTTTGTCAAAGTATGGCCAACGTGGAATTTCTGCGCTAAATGGATGTGCTAAATCTACTACTACTTTTCCCATTTTATTATCCTCCTAGATTATAAAAATAGTGTTTAAATTTTATTATTGATAAACAAGCGACAAAATCGGCTTATTTATTATAAAGCATTTTAATCAGATACTCATTCAGACCACCGTTAATCTCAGCGATCTCTTCATCTGTGTATTTCATGAATCCTTCATGAACACCGTCTACTTTCTCTGCACGGAAACCGTTTTTGCCTTCATCAAGCATCTGTTTCAGTAATGGAGAAGCATCATGTCTGTCTTCCAGATCTTTTAATACATAGTTATGGATATTGGATGTAAGCTGTGTGCTTACCATATCAGAGTTAACTAATGGTGGTAAATATGGAAGTCTCAGACCAAAGCTGTATTTGCATGCATCGTCAACTGTTTTTGCATCAGCAATACCACGCTCAACAATAGAAATTGCCTCACGCCATAATGCATGCTGCATTCTGTTTGCGATGAATCCCGGAACGTCTTTTTTGCAAAGAACCGGTTTTTTGCCAGCTTCTGTAAGAACATCGATAACAGTCTGTGCAACCTCATCTGTTGTAGCATCAGTCTTAACAACCTCTACTAACGGAATAAGGAATGCTGGATTCCAGAAATGTGTACCGCAAAGTCTCTCACGATGTTTACATTTTGCAGAAATCTCTGTCGGGCTCATAACGGATGTGTTTGTACAGAAAATACAATCATCTGATACATAATCCTCTAACTGAGCGAACAGATTCTGTTTCATCTCCATCTCTTCTAATACACACTCAACAACCATCTGTGCATTTTTAACACCTTCATTGTCAAGATCCTGTGTAAAGCTGATTTTGGAAACAATCTTGTCTACATCTGCCTCTGTTACGATTTCTTTTTCAACAAGAAGTTTCATATTGTTGCGAACCTTTGCTTCAACATCTACTGGGAATACATCATATACAGTTACCTTTGCATCATCAAGTCCTGCAAGGATCTGAGCGATGGCACTTCCCATCATGCCGCCGCCGCATACTAAGAAATTCTTAATTTTACTCATTATTTTGCATCTCCGTCTTATTAATCATTCATAGGAAACCTGACCACACCCGGCAGTCAGATTTCCTTATTGTTTTCTTTAATAAGTCTGCAATTATGGTGTCATACGCCACATTACATGACCATCTTCATTATCCGAGATAATGATTAGCAGGTTAAGTATCCACCGCTGCAGTCGCAGTTAGCGCCTGTGATGTAGTTAGAAGCATCAGATGAAAGGAAGATAGCATATCCTACGAAATCTTCCGGCTCAGCCAGACGTCCGATTGGCTCACGTTTCATGAAGTTCTGGTATACTGCTGATTCCGGATCAAACATCCACTCTGTTAACTCGCTGCGGAATACTGTCGGGCAGAGAGAGTTTACATTGATGCCGTATTTTGCAGAAAGGTCACAAGCCATGGAAGAAACCATAAGGTCTGCACCACCTTTGGATGTACAGTATCCTGTGTATCCAGCCATACCACGTTTGGAACGCTGAGATGTAACAACTACGATCTTACCGCCTTTGCCCTGAGCAACCATCTGCTCTGCAACGTATTTACATACAACATATACAGATTTGCAGTCAGCGTCCATGATGTACTGCCAATCAGCTACAGACTGCTCTAAGATGTTCTGCGGTTTGTTGAATCCGTGGCAAACAGCAAGAATATTAACCTCACCATATTTCTCAACAGTAGCTTTCATTAAAGCTGCAACGTCATCCTCTTTTGCAGGATCTGCTGCATAATATGCACACTCGATATCCTCTGCTTTAAACTCAGCCTCAAGCTCCTGTAATTTTGCTGCATTACGACCAGTCATCATAACTTTTGCTCCAGCGTAACCATATGCTTTAGCAAGAACTTTTCCTAATGCTCCTGTTGCACCTGTTACTAATGCAACTTTACCTTCTACAGAAAACATGTTGTCGACAAAGTCTTTTTTTAAACTTACCATTTCCCAAAATCCTCCTTAAATTTGCTTTTTGGTTTATTCTTCATTCTAAACACCGATTGGTATTTAAAATTAAATACTTATGAATGAAAATCACGCAATTATCCTTTCGTCATTTTCATCAGCTTTAGTATAGTTCAAGTCTCTTTTTTATGCAATACATACAATAATGTAATCAAGTTACTACATGGTAAGTCAGTTTCCGTTTTGTTCATTATCACCAACAGTTTTTTGTTTTTTTATTATGAAATTGTTGATTTTTGCTTATAGAAGTTGTATACTAGTTTTCGTAAAAAATGTCAGAAAAGAAAGGAAGGGCTTATACTATGGCTGGCTACAAAATTACAAAAAAAGACGCTTATTATACTTACGAGGCACCGGGACACAAAGAGTGCAAATTATGCAGACTTCATGATCCGCAGGACATCGATGGCGGAAGACTGATCAATGGTCTTTCTCATTTCCTTCCAAGCGGCGGCGGCACAGAGTTTGCTGACAACGCTATGGAGTCCATCTACTACATCGTTGAAGGTACAATGTTATTCAAAGGCGATGACGGTGTTGAGACAGTTCTGGAAGCAGGCGACAGCGTACATATCGCTCCTCATTCCAAAAAGAGCGTTACAAATATCGGAACAACAACAGCTCAGATGTTAGTAATTCTTTTACCGGAAGCTGCTAAATAATTTATTTCACATAGTTGAAAATGTACAAAACGTAACAAAGAACCCGAATCATTTCGATTCGGGTTCTTTTTTACATATACTTTTTTCTGAATCAGGACAGTAAAATACGGTCGTTATCCAGCTGCTCTCCTACCCCTTCCTTAAACTTTTCAAGGAGATCTGCGACTGTCAGGCCTTTTCGTTCCTCATCTTTGATATCCAGTACGATTTGTCCCGAATTCATCATCAGTGTCCGGTTTCCAAGTTCCAGTGCCGACTGCATATTATGTGTGATCATCAGACAGGTGATTTTGTTTTCTGCAACGATTCTTTTCGTCAGATCCAGTACTTTCTCTGCAGTTGCCGGATCAAGTGCAGCGGTATGCTCATCCAGAAGCAGTATTTTTGGTGTCACAACCGTCGCCATCAGTAACGTCAGCGCCTGCCTCTGTCCACCGGAAAGCAATCCCACCGGATTTTTCATACGGTCTTCCAGTCCCATATTCAACAATGCAAGTTTTTCACGGAACATCTGTTTTTCCTTCTGGGATATTCTGCTGAAAAATTTTCCTTTGGCTGCAGAAGCCCGCAGATACGCAAGAGCAAGGTTTTCTTCTATACTCATATTTGGAGCAGTACCTTTCATCGGGTCCTGAAACAGATGTCCGATGTATTTACTTCTCTTATGCTCTTTCTCATATGTGATATCTGTGCCATCCAGAATCACCGCACCTTCGTCCACAAAAAAAGTTCCGCAGATTGCATTAAACATTGTCGACTTTCCGGCACCATTGCTTCCGATGATCGTCGCAAAATCCCCGTCCTGCAGTTCCAGGTTCAAATGAGATAATGCTTTTTTCTCATTCACCGTTCCCGGATTAAATGTTTTTGAAACATCAATTAACTGAAGCATTACAGACTACCTCCCCGTTTTCTTTTTGCAATGGCTGCTCGTTTTGTTTTCATAAATGCAGCTTTTTGTTTCAGATATGGCAGGGAAATTGCCACAGCTACAATAATAGAAGAAACCAGTTTCAGACACTCTGCCGGTACATTAAAGCGTAACGCTACTGCAACAATAAAACGATACAGGCAGCTTCCCAGAATTACACCGAATACACGTTTTGCCACATGTCCTTTTCCCACCAGTGTCTCACCTATGATCAGGCTGGCCAGTGCGATTGTAACTTGACCGGTTCCGATATTGATATCACAGGAACGCTGATACTGTGCCAGAAGTCCGCCGGATAATCCGGTCATGGCATTCGCCACACACAGGCCAACTGTAATCGTAAACACCGGACTGATGGAAGATGCCCGGACCATAAATGGATTATCGCCGGTCGCCCGAATGGACAAGCCAAGACGAGTTCCAAGAAACAGGATCAGCAATACTGCTACAATTACGATAATGATCAGTATTGCAATGATTTCATACCAGTTTCCACCGATGGCACTTTTTGCCAGTGTAAACACGGTATCATTGGCAAAAAGATTAATAGTGGATGAAAATCCCATCACAGCAATGTTGATGGTATACAGACCGGTATTTACAATAATACCGGCCAGAATGGATTCTACGCCAAGACGAGTCTGCAAAAATGCTGTCACAAATCCGGATGCAACGCCGGCTCCCATAGCTGCCAGTAGCCCCAGAAACGGATGTCCCTGCAGCGTTACCATTGCACACACAGCACAGCCCAGTGTAAAGCAGCCATCGGTAGACAGATCCGCGATATTTAAAATTGAAAATGACACAAACAGTGCCAGCGCTACCAGCGCATAGATACATCCCAGTTCAATGGCGCTTTGTGCCAGAGACACTGTAAAAATTGATGACAACATAGTATACTTACACTCCTGATCTATTTAAGTTTATGATCTGTGATTTTGATGTTTAACAAATATCACCTTTCAGATCATAGCATTTTTTCATTGATTATTCAAATTCCTGCGCAGTTGTTGTTTCTTTTACCTGCTCACACATATCAGCAAACATGCTGTAGTCCAGACCGATTTTTGCTGCTGTATCTGTATTAATAGTTGCAATACCGTTATTCATTGTCTGTACCGGAGTAGTTGCCGGATCAGCACCATTTACCAGAATATCTACTACCATATCTGCTGTTGCTTTTCCAAGTTCCTCATAATTTACTCCGTATCCGCAGAACGCACCGTTTAAAGCAAAAGAATCAGCTCCACAATACTGTGGAATTTTTGCATCCTGGAATTTTTCAAAAATCGCAAGCTCTGCAGTCATAACCGTATTGTCAGTTGGTGTAAATACAGCCTCACATCCTGCTGCGATCAGAGCATCTGCACCAAGAGAAATCTCGTCATTCGTTGTTCCGGTCTTTTCCACATATTCAATTCCCTTATCTTTCAGATACTCTTTTGCATCTGCGATTGGCTGTGTAGAAGAATCCTGTCCTTTATCATACAGCAGACCAACTTTTTTGATATCCGGGTTTGCTGCCAGCATCAGATCCAGAATAGCATCTGTATCCAGCATATCGGATGTACCTGTGATGTTGCTGCCCGGTTTATCCATGCTTTCAACCAGTCCGCTGATAACCGGATCAGATACTGCGGAAAAAACAACCGGTGTCTGTGTATCTTCTGTGGCAGCCTGCATTACCATAGCAACAGGTGTCGCAACAGGAACGATTGCATCCACCCCGTCATTTACCAGATCACTTGCAATCTGATTCATAACTGTTGCATCTGCCTGACCATTGTAGGTATGGTCTGCATAATCAAAAGTTACCCCAAGTTCTTTTCCTTTTGCATCCAGCTCTTCTTTTACCGCTTTTACTATCTGGTTCAGGGAGGCATCATCTACATACTGAACGATTCCTACCTGGTAGACTTTACCATCTGCATTTTCTTCTGTTGCGGGAGCAGCCTTTCCAGCATCTTTCTGGTCTGTTGACTGACCGCCACAGCCCGCTAAAACAGTTGCTGCCATTGCACATCCAAGTACCATTGCTAACATTTTCTTTTTCATCTTTTTTACTCTCCTCTTTTTTGATTATAAGAACAAAGTGGACGGATCCGTTTTAATTTTTCTCACAGGATTTTCATTGAAATCTCCCATAATACAAAAACCGTCTCAGGATAAACTTATCCTGAGACGGTAATAAACTAATTATTATCGCGGTACCACTCAACTTGGTGTAACACCCACTCTGTTATGTACATGTCATACATACCGACTTGGTAACGGGTTCGGATCCCGGCATACCCTACTTTTCTTCTCATTTCAGGCAGCCCTCAAAAGTCCATTCAGCTTTCTCCTCATACTGCACTCACACCAACGGCAGCTCTCTGCAAATCGGTTCAACATTTCTGTCTCCAGCCTACTACTCTTTTTCAACGGTTTCAAATATTCTTTTAATATTTGCTTTAGTGTATTACATAATTGAAGTTTTGTCAATCAGTTTTCTGATATTTCTCATATTTTATGCAATCTTCCATTCATATGCACACTTTATGCGTTCTGTACGAATGTACATACTGTATGTTATGTGAAATATACCAGACTGTCTTCCGGTTCTTCTGCTTTTACTACTTCTTTTGCATACAAAACCGGTCCTTTTCCACGATATTCTTTTGCAAATTCCGTATGAATCTCTGCTGTCACATAAACCCAGGATTTATGTGGAATTTCCATCGCTTTGTCATACTTGCATTTTAATCCGATAAACTGGATATCTTCTGCACAGCAGGTCATGGCAAAACGTCCCGGCACCATGATCGGTTTTTTGCCAAATTTATCCGGTCTGTATACAAGACCCAGAAAATGAATGGTCTTTCCTTCATATTTCTGTGGATTATCCTGTACATCCAGATAAAAAATACCATAATCTGCATCTGTGATTTCAATTACATCCTGATTGAGGTCATACGGAAGCTCATCTGCATCGGTTTCATCAATCGTACCATCCTCACGCTCATACACAATCTGTGCACGTCGGTTGACAGCCTTGATCGTTCTGCGGAATTTTGCTTTTGGCGTATCTTCGGTACAACGGTTAAAAATCACCACGTCGGTATGAAATACCTGTTCCATCATCATTGCACGCATATTGGTCAGATACAATTCAAAGGTAGATGCATCCACCGTAGCCAGAGACTGTACGATTTCCCATCCTTTCGGAAGTTTCATCTCCAGAATCTTTGCTGCTTCCCAGGTACCATTATACTCGATAAATACCTGATCCGGTTTCACTGTCTCATCACAGTCCTTCAGATATTCCTCTGTAAACTCTTCTTCAGACTCTACTGCAACAACGGTTGCTTTGCATTTTGCCAGTTTTTCTTCATCATATTCCTCATCCCCATCTTCGCAGGCAATGATCAAGCTTTTAGAACCGATTCCAAAATCGTTTTCTAATAAAGTCTGGGTGATCAGTGAAGTTTTTCCACTGTCCATAAATCCGGTAAATAAATATACTGGTATATCCATATCTGCTTGTTTCTCTCTTTTCTACTGATATATTTAGGGGCAACATCCGCATATTTCATGCAAAATCAGCCCATCACTCTTAAAAGCATTTTTGTTCTTAGTTCAGTTCAAATAATTCCTCTAATTTGTGTTCATCAATGTCTGTACCAATGACACAGAGACGTCCGGTGTAATCCGGCTCTCCGTCACGAAGTTCATATTCGCCTGGAACCATATCAAAATAAATCCATGTACCATCCTCTGCGGGAACCATTCCTTTTGCACGGAGAATGCTGCCATAATCCTCTGTATCGCAGAAAATCTTCAGGATAGACTCAATTTTCTCTTTTGTGAATTTATGTGGTGTTTCTTTACCCCAGCTTGTAAATACTTCATCCGCATCATGGTCGTGATGATGGTGATCATGTCCGCAACCACAGCTGCAGCCCTCTCCATGGTCATGATGATGATCGTGTTCATGGTCATGATCGTGATGATGCTCATGATCGTGGTCCTCATGATCGTGATGATGCTCATGATCGTGATCGTGGTCATGATGATGTTCATGATCGTGTTCTTCATGGTCATGGTGATGCTCATGCTCATGCTCATGGTGATGTTCTTCATATTCTTTCATCATTTCCTGCATCAGGGAATCCTGCTGCTCCACAACTTTCAGAATCTGTTCTCCGGAAATTTCATTCCATGGTGTGGTAATGATTGCAGCCTTTGGATTTAATTTCTGAATTTCTTTTACACAGAGTTCCAGTTTTTCCTCTTTCATATTCTGAGTTCTGCTTAAGACAACCGTTGTTGCATTTTCAATCTGGTTGTTGAAAAATTCACCAAATGCTTTCATCTGTTTTGTTGCTTTCATTGCATTTGCAACTGTTACCAGTGCATTCAGTTTTACATCATGGTCTTTCTCCATATCTTTTACAGAAGACATAACGTCGGAAAGTTTACCAACTCCGGACGGCTCAATCAGAATACGATCTGGATGGTATGTCTCGATTACTTCATTCAAACTGCGATTGAAATCGCCTACCAGAGAACAGCAGATACATCCGGAATTCAGCTCTTTGATCTCGATACCGGCATCTTTTAAGAAACCACCATCGATTCCGACTTCACCATACTCATTTTCTACCAGAACTACTTTCTCCCCAGAAAATACATCTTCCAGCATTTTTTTAATAAAAGTTGTTTTTCCGGCTCCAAGGAATCCGGAAATAATGTCTATCTTTGTCATTTTATATCATCCTTTCTTGTTTCCACCCTTTGACAGATTATTTTAATTCTGATTTCACGAATTGTCAAGGTGCGTCACATAGCCTTTCCGTCCCAGAAATGCCGGGTGATAAGACTCTTTCGCTTTTCGCAGCCCTTCTATACCACTGTCATCCTCGCGATTGACATACAGATACCCTTCTGCTGCATGCTCGGCAAACTGCTGATTGATCATCGGATAGGCTCCCGGCACATCTGCAAATGCCTTTTCAATATGCACTACATACATATCCCTGTTCAGTTCTTCGCCAATGGCAAAAGCTACCACATCGCTTTCCGGTTCCAGGCGCAATAATCCGCCGGTCAGATGCAGTTCCTTCATTAGACGCAGTGCATTAAAGGTCACGCACAGTTCATCCAGCTTTTCCTCATCTTCCTCACAGTCATTGATTCTGCGCCATTCCAGCCCCATCTGAAAACAGTCTTCTACATTTTCATCTGTGATCGGCTCATATACCCAGCTCGGGTACAGATTTTTAAACTTATTGATATGATTCTTTTTGCCATGATATTTTTTGCCGGATAAAGCCACCAATTTTTCCCGTTCGTACACATAATCAGCCAGATCCCGTTCATATTCCACCTGATATTTTCCCGGGAACCATGCCTCTAACTGTTCCACATCCTTCGGTGTCGTCAGATGCAGAGCAAAAGGTTTCCCATCCTCAGCAAAATATTCTTCCAGTGTCAGAATCGCCTGTCTGACATTTTCCGGTTTTCCAAGTGGCATGGACACACTGTTAAAATCATTCAGATCAGCAAATACCAGGCAGTCATTCACCAGTGCATATCCGGTCTTATACTTTCTGCCCCAGAGATAAATATTGGCAAAACACAGATCACATCCTTTATCCTGCTTTGCGTCCAGATAAGCATCCATCCATGTTTTATCCGATAATTGCACTTTTTTTACTTGCAATGAGCTCATTTTTCTATTTTAATCCTTCCTGTGTTGTCTGTTACTGTTACTGTTACACTTTCTTAACTCAGATACTCCCGCGTAACACCAAAACGCGTGATAGAAACGACCAATTTTGTCTGTTACATCTTACGAAAATTTGGTTTCAAACACGCTCCGTTTCAGCAGTAAACATTTTTCCTTCTGCAGATATCTGTCAGGAA
>CABRZK010000055.1 GCA_902475415.1 uncultured Eubacterium sp. | reverse complement strand
ATTTTTTATGTAAAGGCTTTTCATACCCTTCCTGCCAGAGTTTTTCGATCTGTGACCTACTTACCAGATCGGTATCCGAAACACCCAGGCATTTTTTTACCAAATCTAATCTGTGACTCACTTTCGCAAATGGCTGTCCTATGGCATGTAATCCCATGACTACCTGAATTTCATTGACATTGCACGGTATCACCGGTTCGTTGTCTGCCGGAAATTTAATCGGCATGTGTCTGGAACCATCAGCTTCCACTAATACAATATCCGCCAGTTGACATGCCTGTTCATAAATATTGCCTGGCAATGGACCAAATTTTGTTTCTTTGGCTGGCATGCCGCAGATACAATAGTTCTGGTTATCCAACTGATGTCGGATATCTTCTAAGTATCCATTTAAAATCATTCCCGGTTCCCGATACATGTGGGTAGTCGTCGTGATCAGAACACGCTTTCCCTGTCCCACGTATTGCTTGGTCAAATGTTTGATTCGTGTGGTTTTGCCACCGGCACCGACAACGGCTATTACATACATAACTTTTCCTGTCCCGTCATTCTTTTTTTAAACTGAAATATGCTTCCAGAACACCACCTGCGATACATCTAGCTTTGTCTGAAATGGTAAAGCAATTCTCATATTCCTTCATCCGCGGATCAATATCGGCAATTTTAAAACCTTTTGTCACAGGATATCCTTCCCGGATCAGGCCACGCAACAGACCGGAAAGGCTCGCCGGAATTTCTGTCCTTTTGCCATCTTTGCCCTCAATCCATGCAATGGGCTGTCCTTTTTCCACTGTATTCGTAATCTTCGCAATGTTGTGCAGGATACCTTCTGTCGGAGCATGAACCACACGTTCTGCCGCATAACCTGCGATCACACCGGGAACACCGGTATTTGCAATGGCATTACCTTCATAAATAACCCGGCCCAGTCGATGACCTCGCATCGTTTCAATCACCGCATCACAGTCTGTCCCAGCCGAAAACCCAGGGCCAAGGGCAATCGTAACCGGTGCCATTTCTTTTGTCGTACCAAGATTCTTTTTTGCAAGAATCGCATCCACCAGTGCAGCCGGATGAAAATGATTCAGACAGGAGCAACCCGGATCAACCAGCATTGTCAGTTTTCCCTCATCCAGAAATCGTTCTGCTTCCTCCATGTCTTTTGCCAGAAAGCACTCCATATCCTCTACTTTAGAATGTCCTTCGTAAACAGCTTCACTGAATGCCACATTTCTTCGAATGGCAGACGGATAAGTAGTCTCCAGAACCAGAACCGAAAATCCACATTTTTTTAGTTTGTAAATCGTGCCCGTTGCAATGTCTCCACCGCCCCGGACAATGATGAGTTCTTTCATATTCGTCTCTCATTTCTTTCCTCTGATTTTCATCCTTACTATATTAACACAAAATGTGCGAATATGAAATAAAGAGATACATCATTTTTCATGACGTATTTTCTCCCCTTAATATCATATCTGTCCGCTTTAGAAATCAAAAATGCCTCTGCCAAATAATCTATATGGTTCGATATGGTTTTATTGCTATAATTGATTCCCCGTTCACTTTTAAAGGTTTTTGATATTTTAGTTGGATTGGTAGGTGCTCCAATGGCAGACGCCAGTATATCGACCAAAGTTCCGATTTCATCAACATTTTGAATCCTGTTTCGCTCTACTGCATTCTTAATATAAACATTGTTAAAAATATTTTTAAGATACTCAGTTTTCTGGCGTTCCACTGAGAATTGTACCACTTGTGGTAAACCACCATATGTCATTTATTTTCGCTTCAATAGTCATTACTATTTTTTGTGCATTTGCACTTTTTTATGTAGTGTTTGTAAAAAATATACAAAAAGGATACCTACATCATGTACTATAACACGATGTAAGTATCCCTTTTTTCTAAATAACTACACAACTGTTTTTCCTATGCTTCCACAGCCTCTTTTACGATAAAATCAAGCGCCTGTTTGGAAAGGATATCCTCTGCAACCATTGCTACTCCACGCTCGCCCATCATTTCACGAAGCTGCTCAGCCGGCATCTGGTAAGACATAGCCATTGCTGCGATAGTCTGGTCAACATCTTCGTCTGTATAGGAGAATCCCTCTGCTTTTGCAATCTCCTGTAATACAGCCTGCCCTTTTAACATGGAAAGTGCATCTTTTGCTGCATACTCTTCAAACTGATCTTCTGTCAGGTTGTTGTACTGCAGATACTGCTCAAATGTATTGCCTGCATTGCGAAGCTGTGCCAGCAGATTGTTTTTCAGCTGCTCTTTGCGCTCGTCAATGAATTCCTGCGGAACTTCGATTTCAGAACTATCTACGATCTGTGCCAGAACTGCGTTTTCTTTCTCCATATCTGCCTGATTCTGTTTGAAATCATGAATGGATTTTTTAACAAACTCTTCAAATTCTGCTACTGTTTTGCACTGGGAAATTTTCTGAACCACTTCGTCAGATAATTCCGGAACAACACTGCTGCGAACACCTTTTACAGTTACTTTGAATGTAGCTTCTTTTCCTGCAAACTCTGCTGCATGATAATCTTCCGGGAATGTAACAACGACATCTACGTTATCATCCTTCTTTGCACCAACAAGCTGATCTTCGAATCCCGGGATAAACGTATTGGAACCAAGTTTTAACGGAAAATCAGTACCATCTCCACCTGCAAATGCTTCACCATCAATATATCCGACAAAATCAATGACTGCCTCATCGCCCAGTTCTGCAGCACCATCTTTATCCTCGCTTGTTACCGCATACTGTCTTGCACGCTCCAGCTCTGCTTTTACTTCTTCCTCTGTAATGATAATCTCTGCTTTTTTTACCTCTACTCCTTTATAATTTCCAAGAGTAACCTGAATTTTTTTCTCGCTCATCGCTTCCTCCAAAAGTATTTTCATTTTTCAAAATCATTTTTTGACTTTGAATGTATGTTTTTTCTGATCAGTTTTTGGCTTTTCCAGATTCTCATCCTTTAAGCAGAAAAGAATCTCCCTATATTGATTCAGCCAAATCTTATTCTCATTCATACTTTTCCAAGTATACGATATTTTGCAGCACATTTCCATTACTTTATATTTTTTTCACATATTTTGTCAGTATATTCTATGTTTTTGACCAACGAGTAAAAATCAACTTCGTGAAAAGATATTGCATTGACCTGTTTTTCATAATAAATATAAAGGGAAAATCAACTATGTTCTACCGCAAAATGACAAAAAGCAGACACCCCAGGCAATCGCCCGAAGCATCTGCTTTTCATTAAGGTTTTATATAAGGATTTTGAAGAATTAATAAAATTGTATCTGCTTACTACTTAATTTTATGACTACTACTATTATTTTCTATAAGCTTAGTCCTGAAGTGCATCGTAGCCTTCTGCACCGGTACTGATCTTGATTGCATTTTCTACGTTGTATACGAAGATCTTGCCATCACCGATATGACCGGTATACAGCGCTTTCTTAGCAGCCTCAATAACTGTTCTAGGAGAAACTTTACTTACTACAATGTCAACCTGGATCTTAGGCAGTAAGTTCATATCCATTGTAACACCACGGTATTTGCTTGTTCTGCCATGCTGAGCACCACAACCAAGAACATTTGTAACTGTCATACCATTGATACCAATGGCTGCCATTGCCTCGTTGAGGGCATCGAATCTGCTCTGTTTTGCATAGATTGTAATCTTTGTAATACTTACATCGCTGCCTGTTGCGATAGACGGATCCGGAGTACGAACCTGTACCGGAACAGCCTCGTCCATCGGTACTGCATTTTCCGGAAGTTTGACCGGAGTTGCAGAGGAGAAGTTGTTGATGCTGGATGTTAATGCAAAGTCTGCATAAGCACTTGCCAGACCATGTTCTGTCTGATCCAGACCGATGATTTCCTCTTCTTCTGTAACACGAAGACCAATTGTTGCACGAATTACAAGGAATGTGATTGTAATGGTAACTGCTGCCCATGCCAGAACGGTAATGATACCAAGGCACTGCAGACCTAATAATTTAACACCGCCGCCATAGAAGAGGCCGACAAGTTCATTTCCATTTTTATCTGCGATTGCATAACCCGGAGCTGTGTTTGTAGCAAAAAGACCTACTGCAAAAGTACCCCAGATACCATTCATAAAGTGAACGGCTACGGCTCCAACCGGATCATCAACATGTAACTTATAATCAAGAAGCCATACACCAAATACTACTAATAAACCTGCAACAGCACCGATTACGATGGAACCTGCTGCATCTGTAACATCACATGGAGCTGTGATCGCTACCAGACCTGCCAAAGAAGCATTCAGACACATGGAAACATCAGGTTTACCATATTTTAACCATGTAAATATCATACAAACAACCGTTGCAACTGCCGGTGAAATGGTTGTTGTAAGGAAAATCGAACCTAACTGATCAATACTTGTTGCTGCTGCGCCGTTGAATCCATACCAGCCAAACCAGAGAATGAAGCAACCAAGGCAGCCAAGTGCAAGGTTGTGTCCCGGAATCGCGTTTACTTTTCTGATCTTGCCATTCTCATCTTTTGTAAATTTACCGATACGTGGTCCAAGGAGCCATGCACCGATCAGTGCGCTGACACCACCAACCATATGAATTGCACAGGATCCTGCGAAATCATGGAAGCCAAGCTGTGCTAACCAGCCGCCGCCCCAGATCCAGTGAGCTTCGATCGGGTAGATCAATGCGGAGATAACTCCGGAATAAATACAATAGGATAAAAATTTTGTTCTCTCTGCCATAGCACCGGAAACGATGGTTGCTGTAGTAGCACAGAATACTAAGTTAAATACGAAACTTGAAAAACTGAAATTGCTGTAGGATGAGAAAAGATCAAATCCCGGTTTTCCGATAAACCCTAACACATCTTCGCCAAGTAAGAAGGAAAAACCAATCAGGATGAACATTACAGTACCAATACAAAAGTCCATCAAATTCTTCATCAAAATGTTACCGGTATTTTTTGCTCTGGTAAAACCTGCCTCCACCATTGCGAATCCTGCCTGCATCCAGAATACCAATGCGGCACCTATCAGAAACCAGACACCAAATATGTTGTCACTAATAAAAGTCATAATCTCCTGCGTCATAACTTACCTCCTGGTTTTTGGTTCTGTCGAACCATATTTTGAAACGACACTTAGAACACAAAAAAGGAGCATCACCTGCCGCTAGCCTGCAGATGACACTCCATTGTGTCGCTATCAGAGTTTTTCTATTGTCCGGTCATTTTATTTTGGAAAACAGGTAACTGTTGTTCGCAAGTTCAGTTATCTGTCATCCAAAAATAAATATCCCGGAAAACAGAAAAAGGCACCGGAAGCTTATTCTTCTCAGCACCTTTGCCTTTGATGACTGTAATATTACCCTCATCGTAATAAAAAGTCAATAAAATCTCTTAAATTTTTGTTAATTTATGTAATCTGGCGAATTTTCTCATATTTTGGCACTCTTTTTGTGCAATTCAACCACAGCACAAGGATTGTCAAACTTTTAAATTTCCGTTTAGTCACTCTCAACCGTTTTATATTTCTCAATCACATGCTGATACAGCATTTTCACTGCCGGTGCAAGGAAATTCGGGTTTAATGCCGAAATTCCAATGACACGGTATGCTTCCGGTATCATCGGATAACGGTCTACTGCGTATGGAATGTCGTTCATGACCAGTTCTGGCATGATGCAGATGCCAAGTCCTGCGGCCACCAGTGCGATGGTGGACAGGTCATCTACAACGTGGTAGTCCATCCGCACGTTTCCAAGTCCGTTCTGTTTCATAAAAATTGCAATATCCGCATCGGTGGTCTCCATCTGTGAGACAAAGACTTCGTCTTTCATTTCATCTGGTGTCATGTATGGAGTATCTTCCCGTTTGCGATAGCCTTTTGGAACAACGCAGAGCAGAGGATCTCGGTACAGTGGCTCGATTGGCAAGTCTCCCGCAGAGGACAGGGACAAAAAACCGATGTCTACAATGCCGTTTTTGATCCAGTAAGACACGTCCGCATAGGTTCCCTGATACAGTTCGATATTAATGTCAGGGTAACGCTGATGAAAGGAATGAATGATGTCTGTCATCCAGTTTGTGCATACGCTGGAAAAACAGCCCACTTTTACATTTCCCATTTTCAGTCCGTTCAGTCCCGCAATTGCCTGCTGCAGGCTTTCGTCACTGTTTAACACCGCATTCACGTATGGAAGCAGATGTTCTCCATAGTTGGTCAGGGCTACCCCTGCCTTATTTCTCGTAAACAGGGAAAATCCCAGTTCCTGCTCCATCGATGCGATTGCATGACTGACAGCAGAAGGCGTCAGATTTAATATCTCTGCCGCCTTCTGAAAACTTCCCTGTCCCACCACTGTCTGAAATACCTGATAGGATAACAAAGTCATATATTTATTCCTCCCGGATTATCGTGCACACTTATACTGCAGCTCTTCCCAGCGACGGTCAACCTCAGCCTGGAACTGTGCGATCAGATCTTCATTGCCCGGTTTGAACAGATGTTTGAATCTGCCCTGTTCACGTAAAAAGTCTTCGATCGGCAGTTTTTTCTTCGGCTCATAAGTCAGATGCCATTTTCCGTGCTCAACCTCAAACATTGGCCAGTAACATGTCTCAACTGCAAGTTTACAGATTTTCATGATCTCGGCAGTATCATAACGCCATCCACGCGGACATGGAGTCATGATATTTAAGAAAGCAGCACCCTCTGTGTAGATGGCTTTCTCTGCTTTTTTGTGAAGATCGGAGAAATTACCGATCATCGTTGTCTGACCAACATACGGAACATCATGATCTGCGATAATAGATGCCAGATCTTTTCTGTTCTGCATTTTACCGTTGGACTGTGTTCCAACCGGTGTAGTTGTAGTATCTGCATACATCGGAGTTGCAGAAGAACGCTGGATACCGGTATTCATGTATGCTCCATTATCGTAGCAGACATACACCATATCGTGATTACGCTCCATTGCTCCGGACAGAGACTGGAAACCAATATCGTAAGTACCACCGTCACCACCAAAGGTAATGAATTTGAAATTTGCATCTTCCGGAAGACGACCACGTTTTTTCAGTGCTTTGTATGCTGTTTCAACACCACTTAAGGTAGCACCTGCATTTTCAAATGCATTGTGGATATAACTGTCTTCCCATGCGGTATATGGATACATGAAGGAAGAAACTTCCAGACATCCGGTTGCATTACCGATCACGGCCTGATCTCCCTCATGAAGTGCACGAAGTACGGCACGAACTGCGATGGTTGCGCCACATCCTGCACACATTCTGTGTCCCGGAGCCAGACGTTCCGGTTTGCTCATAACTTCTTTAAATTTATATTCGCTCATCACTCTGCCTCCTACTTTCTCAGACCGATATACTGATACTGTGTTACCGGTTTACCATTTTCTACGACATCTGCCAGTTCTGCAAAGACATCTTTTGCATCTTCTACCGTGAAATCACGGCCGCCAAGTCCGTAGGTGTAGTTGATTGCTTCCATATAAGTTCTGGTGCGGTACAAACCTGCTGTGATTTCAGAACCAAGCGGTCCACCGTTTCCGTTGTAGCTCTCGCAACGATCCATGATTGCCACTGCTTTGCAGTTTTTGATTGCTTCTACAATCTCTTCTGCCGGGAACGGACGGAAGACACGCAGTTTTAACACGCCGACTTTTTTGCCTTCCTCACGAAGTTCGTCAACTGCTTCTTTGGCTGTTCCTGCTGCAGAACCAATAATTACCATAACATAATCGGCGTCTTCTGTCTTGTATTCTTCAAACAGACCATACTCTCTGCCAGAAATTCCTGCGAACTCTTTTGCTACGTCTAAAATAACCTGTTTTGCATTTTCCAGAGCGATTAACTGATTTTTTCTGCCTTCCATAACGTAGTTGGAAACTGCATACGGTCCGACAGAAACCGGTTTGCCCGGGTTTAATAGATACTCTTCCGGATGATATTCTCCAACGAACTCTTTGACCGGAGCATCCTCTAATAATTCAATATTTTCTACTGCATGACTGGTAATGAAACCATCCTGGCAGACCATGATCGGCAGGCGGACATCCTTGTGCTCTGCGATGCGGTATGCCTGAATAAAGTTGTCATATACTTCCTGATTGTTTTCTGCATAAATCTGAATCCAGCCGGTATCACGTGCACCCATACCATCGGTATGATCACAGTTGATATTGATCGGACCGGACAGAGTTCTGTTTACCAGTGTCAGAGCGATCGGCATACGGTTGGAAGCTGCCAGAAGCAGTTCTTCCCACATCAGTGCCAGACCTGCGGATGAAGTTGCAGTCAGTGTTCTTGCGCCTGCTGCCTCTGATCCGATGCTGGCACTCATTGCAGAATGCTCACTCTCTACCGGGATAAACTCTGTATCGATCTCGCCGTTTGCGATGTATGTGGAAACCATCTGCGGGATCTCTGTGGAAGGTGTGATTGGGAAAGCTGGCATAACATCCGGATTTACCTGTTTGATTGCGTAGGCAACGGCCTCGTTACCTGACATACGTTCTTTGATTCCCATTATTCTACGCCCTCCTTCATTTTGATTGCTCCAAACGGACATACATTTGCACAGATTCCGCAACCTTTGCAGTGATCCAGATCAAATGCGCCTCTCTTCTGATTTTTTACCGGAATGGAACTGTCCGGACAGACTGGTGCGCACAGCAGACACTGTTTGCAATTGTCCTCTAAATAAACTGGTGTATTGTTTCTCCACTCACCGGTTTTGAAATATTTGGATGTTCCTGCAGCAAATACCTGCATTCCCTCGGTCAGCCCTGTATGTGGAGTATGTTCATTGATTTTATTAATATCTGTTCTCATTTTCTGTCTCCTCTATGCTTCCTCTACGGCTGCAAAAGCCATCTCCAGTGCTTTCATATTTCCATCGATAACTTCCGGTTTCTTTGCAAATTTATGTTTGTAAGAAGCACGCATCTCATATAAAAATGTCTCTTTCGGCATAACACCTGTGGTTGCAACAACTGCTGCCAGCATCGGGGAGTTCGGGAAATATTTTCCAAGTGCCTCCTCGGAAATGGTTCTGGCATCAATGGTAACCACGCGACCTTCGTATCCGTTTAACTGCGGCATAATTTCTTCTTTGGATTTTGCAGTATTGACAATGATCGCACCCTCTTTTTTCAATCCGGCTGTCACATCTACGGTATGTAATAATGTTTCATCAACGACTGCAACAAAATCCGGATCATAAATATTGGAATGAACACGAATCACATCTGAGCTGATTCGGTTGTAAGCTGTAATCGGCGCACCCATACGCTCCGGGCCGTACTCCGGGAAACCCTGTACATGTTTTCCGGTTTTAAAAGCTACATCTGCAAGAAGCAGTGCTGCTGTCTTGGCACCCTGACCGCCACGGCCATGCCATCTGATCTCAATTCCGTTTTTCATGATCTATCTCTCTCCTTCTTATGCAACTGCGCAAGCAGCGCAGTAAATAACATTTACTTATGAAATAAATTTCTTATTTTCATCAACTTTTAACATTATATCGGTGTACTTTTTGAATGTAAAGAGATGAAATGACTTTTTTTCATTTTATAGATGAAACAAATTCATGTATAATTTTAAAAAGTGAATAAAAATGCAAATTGTGTATCAATAAGTGCAAAAAAGGCGAAAATTCACGTTTTACCGTATCTTTTCGCCCTTTTAATTATTGTTCTCTGACTACTTTATTTCAGTCAGATATTCAGCTTAAATTTCTATCTTGAATCAATTTCTGCCGTTACTTCTGATTTTTATATTCTTCACCTGTATTTTGTTCAGAAATTCTATTCGTCGACTTATAATTTAATGTTTTTCAGTGCATCCAGCATTGCATTGCTGCCAGTCTCCTGCTTTGCCTCTTTCTGCTGTTTCTTCAGATAATTCTGTACATCACGCTTGGAAACTCCTGCGCCCTCTTTTTTCCGGCGCTCCTGAAATTTACTCAGACGTTCCTTATATCCACACTTGCATACAAAAGAAGCATTCTCACCGCTTCCAATCAGTTCCATTCGTTTATGACACTGCGGACAGCGGGCGTTCGTAGTCTTCGCAATCGTCTGGCGGTATCCACATTCTCGATCCTGGCATACAAGCATTCGACTGTTTTTGCCATTTACAGCAAGCAGACGTTTCCCGCAATTCGGACAAAGTTTGTTTGTCATATTATCATGTCGGAAAGTTCCTTCCGCTGTCTTGATCTGTTTTACCAGATCCGTTGAATAAGTCCGAATCTCAGTCATAAACTTCTGGTCTGAAAGTTTTCCTTCTGCAATCTTTGAGAGCTTCATTTCCCACTGTGCTGTCAGTTCCGGCTTGCGCAGATCTTCCGGAACCAGTTCCAGAAGCTGACGTGCCTTCGCTGTCGTATAGATATCTTCACCCTTTTTCTCTAATAAAAAACTGGAAAACAATTTTTCAATAATATCTGCCCTGGTAGCAACTGTTCCAAGTCCACCAGTTTCTCCCAGCGTCTTTGCCATTTCTTTGTTGCCACTTTCCATATAATGTACCGGATTTTCCATTGCAGCGATCAGAGTGCCTTCGGTAAATCGTGCCGGTGGCTTTGTCTTCCCCTCTGTCAGGCGGATATTGGAAATGGAAAATTCCTGCCCTTTTTGCATCACAGGAAGATTTTGGCGTTTTAACTCCTCCTCTTCCTCATCTTCGGACTGATTTTCATAAACCGCTTTCCATCCCATATACAGCGGACGGGTTCCTCTGGCATAAAAATGTTCCCCTGCCACTTCTCCGGTCAATACTGATTCTTCATATTCATACGCCGGAAACATAACTGCCAGAAATCTGCGCACTACCATGTCGTAGATTTTTCGTTCTTCATTGCTCATATGGATATAATTTGGTGCTTGCTCCGTCGGAATGATGGCATGGTGGTCACTGACTTTCGAATCATTGACAAATGCCGGTTTTTTCGGCAGTTCCCGTCGGATCAGCGGAGCTGCAAACTCCCGGTAAGCGCCTGCATTGATTGCCTGCAGACGTTCTTTGATCGTTCCCATCACATCCGCTGTCAGATAACGGGAATCCGTTCGCGGATAAGTCAGCACTTTATGATTTTCATACAACCGCTGCATGATATTCAGTGTTTCTTTTGCCGAAAAGCCAAATTTCTGATTCGCTTCCCGTTGCAGCTGTGTCAGATCGTATAATTGTGGTGCGCCCTGCTTTTTCACTTTTGTATCCGCTTTTATGATCTGAAGTTTCTTTCCGGACAGTTTCTTCTGGATATTCTCTATCCGTTCCTTCTGAAAACTACGATAACTGCCGCTTTTTTCATCTTTCCAGGTAAATACCACACCCTCTGCCTGCAATTGC
>CABRZK010000054.1 GCA_902475415.1 uncultured Eubacterium sp. | reverse complement strand
AAAAAACATTGATGTTCATTACGGAGATTTCCTTGCTCTGAAAGATGTATCAATCAATGTAGAGCCTGGTACTATCGTATCTCTGATCGGAGCGAATGGTGCAGGTAAATCTACTATTATGAACACAATCTGTGGATTAAATAAACCGTCAAAAGGAGAAATTATTTTTGACGGACAGAATATCGCAGGAAAAAAACCAAACCAGATTGCGCGCCTCGGACTTTCCATGGCACCGGAAGGAAGCCATTGCTTTGAACGAATGACCGTACAGGATAATCTTTTGATGGGTGCTTATCTGGCGAAAAAAGATGAACGTATGGAGCGTCTGGAAAACGTTTATAAGCTGTTCCCGATTCTGAAGGAAAAAGCAAATCAGATGTCAACCTTCCTTTCCGGAGGACAGCGTCAGATGCTTGCCATCGGTCGTGGAATTATGACACAGCCAAAGATTCTTCTGTGTGATGAGATTTCCCTTGGACTGGCACCGGTTGTTATTAATGATATCTATGAAAAACTGAAAGAAATCGCAGATACCGGTCTGACAATGCTGATCGTAGAACAGGATGTAAACCGTTCTTTAAATTCTTCCGATTATGCATATGTGGTTCTGGAAGGAAAAATCGTAATGCAGGGTAAATCAAAAGAGTTAAGTGTAGATGAAGTAAATGATGCTTACTTCGGAATTAATACATTTTCTCACTGATCATGTTAGATAAAGGAGTTGAGAAATTATGATTCAATGTATAGTTACAGGTATCCTCCTGGGAGGATTATACTCCATGATTGGTATCGGCATGTCTCTGGTTTTCGGTATTATGGGACTGACCAACCTGGCACATGGAGATTTGATGATTCTTGGTACATATATTTCACTTGTTATGACAAGAGCACTCGGATGTAATCTGATTGTTTCCGTAATTGTATCTGTTATTGTTATGTGTGTACTTGGTTTCGTAATACAACAGTTCCTTGTTAATAAGGTAATGGATAAAGGTGAAGCACCGGCATTGCTAGTAACCTTTGGTTTGTCCATTTTCCTGTCAAACCTGATGCTGAAAATCTTCAGCGCGGACAATCAGTCAATTAACAATGCACTGTCATCCAAAAATATTATTACCACAGATGTGTTATCTATTTCTGCCAGCTACCTGACAAGTTTTATCATCGCATGTGTCATCATCATCGGATTGTCTCTGGTTATGCAGAAAACAAACTTTGGTCGTGCAATTCGTGCAACTTCTGATGATACAATGGCAGCAGAGCTGATGGGTGTTAATACAAAACTTGCTTATGCGGCTGCAATGGTAATCTGTATGGGTATCACAGCAGTAGCAGGAACTTTGGTTGGTTCAACATTCGTATTCTATCCATCTTCCGGTACACAGTATCTGATCATTGCTTTCGGTGTTGTAGTTATCGGTGGTATGGGAAGTTTATTTGGAACCCTGATCGGTGGTATCGTGCTTGGTGTTGCCCAGATTGTAGGTGGATATGTATTCGGATCCGGTGTACAGATGCTGATCGCTTACATCGTACTGCTTGTCATTCTGGCACTGAGACCAAACGGGTTATTCGCAGCTTCTGCGGTAAGAAAGTAAAGGGGGCTGACGGATATGAAGAAAAAAATGAATTTAATTATCTTAATTGCAGTGATTGCAGTTATGTTTGTGATCATTCCGCAGGCGGGTTCCCCGTATCTGCTGAATATTATCACTCTGATGTGTCTGTACATGGCCATGAGTCAGATGTGGAATCTGCTGGGTGGTTATGCCGGTATGTTATCCCTTGGTATGCAGGCATTTATCGGAATTGGTGGTTATTCCTTAACAATTCTTTCTGTTAATTACGGAGTAAATATTTATCTGGCAATTATTATCGGTGCTGTGATCTGTGCATTATTCGGTCTGGCCGTATCACCGGCAATCTTCAAGATGAGCGGTGTATATTTCGCAATCGGAACATGGATCATTGCAGAAGCATTAAATATTTTCTTCTCAAACTGGAAATTCGTAGGTTATGCACAGGACTGGAGTATCAGTACCGTATTCTCACTGTCCAATAAACAGTTATATTATACAGCACTGATTGTTGCAGTAATTGCTGTATTAGTAGTATTCGGATTGCTGAGAACAAAAACAGGACTGGCTCTGATGGCCATCCGTGACAGTGCTTCTGCAGCTGAGACTATGGGTGTAGAACTTTACAAAACAAAATTAAAATGTTATGTAATTGCATGCTTTATGATGGGACTGATCGGTGGTGCTCAGTATATGCAGACCGCTTATATCAATCCGTCTACAGGTTTCTCCATTAACTGGACCATCGCTATGACATTCGCGGTTATCATCGGTGGACTTGGAACAATGGAAGGACCGATCGTAGGATCTGTGTTATATGTAATTATCGTACAGATCATGTACAACTATCCGGGTATGTCCAATATCGTACTTGGTATTATTGCAATCGTTGTTATCATGGTTGCACCGGATGGTATTATGGGTAGCTTATACAAAAAGACTGGATTCCAGCTTTTGTCACCAAGAAGAAGTATTCCAAAACATTAACATACCCAACTTTCTAAAGAATCCCGCAGGTTGCTGTATCTGCGGGATTTTTGTGTAAAATCATTTTTTTCTGTGATATGAATTAAAAACAATAACTTATTAAAATAATAAGTTATAGTAATTATTGCTTGGAAATGATGCAAAGAGGAGTCTTTGTTGTGACAATTTCTGAAAATATCAGTTAGTATGGATTTTTTACATAAAATATATTATGATGAAGTCATTCGTAAAAATGAGGTAAAGATTATGAAGAAAGAAGAATTGTACAGATTTGTGGATCACACTGCGTTAAAGGCAGTCACAACATGGAAAGAGATTCAGCAGTTGTGTCAGGAAGCACGGTTTTTCAGAATGGCTTCTGTGTGTATTCCAAGCAGCTATGTAAAACGTGCACATGATTATTTCCCGGAATTGAATATTTGCACAGTTGTTGGTTTCCCGCTTGGAAATGCAAGTGCAGAGGCAAAACTGACAGAGACTCGTCAGGCACTGGAAGATGGTGCCAGTGAGATTGATATGGTCATCAATCTGGGGATGGTAAAAAACGGGCAATATCAGCAGGTGACAGAAGAGATTCGTCAGCTGAAAGAAGCTACCGGAGACAAGATTTTAAAAGTTATTATTGAGACATGTTATCTGACGGAAGAAGAGAAAATCCGTATGTGTGAAGCAGTGACAGAAGCGGGTGCTGACTTTATCAAGACATCCACCGGATTCGGAACAGGTGGTGCGACACTGGAGGATGTATTGCTGATGAAAGCACATGTCGGACCAAATGTGAAGATTAAAGCAGCAGGCGGCATTCGCTCCAAAGAAGATATGGAGAATTATATTGCGGCAGGATGCAGCAGAATTGGTACAAGCAGTGCCATTGCCATGTTGCAGGACGGAGAATAAGATGGATATCACAGAACTGATCCAAAAAGCAGCAGAAGCAAAAGAAAAGGCGTATGTACCGTATTCCGGTTTTCATGTCGGCGCGGCTCTGCTGTGCAAGGACGGTACAATCTTTACCGGATGCAATATCGAGAATTCTGCTTACGGACCTACAAATTGTGCAGAGCGGACTGCAATTTTTAAGGCTGTTTCGGAGGGGTATCGTGAATTTCAGGCTATTGCAATCATCAGTGACAGCAAAAAACTGACAGCTCCCTGTGGTGTCTGTCGTCAGGTGATGGCAGAGCTTTGCGAACCGGACTTCGAAGTGATTATGTTAAGCAGTGATGGCAGGTACCGTTCGGCTACTTTAGCAGAACTTTTACCATATGCTTTTTCTTTAAAAGAAGAAAAACTGGAAACTGCGCCAGAACTTTCCTGAAAAAAATTTGAATTTTTTATTGTCAAGTTGCACATAGTAAAGTATAATCAATTGTAGCGAAAGCGATTCCTGGGGTGTGCGAGAACCCTGTTATTTTGAACCTACATTTTCTTTTCTGGGAATCCTAGATTGCCGGCTGGATGCCAGGCCACCGAATACGCAGTGGAAGGCAGAAGACCGGTTGCGGAATCCCCCCTAGCGTTGCTAGGAGTCAAAATTGCAGGAACGGCACTCTGGGATTATAAAGATTTACAAAAGAGAAAACAGATTGCAAAATCTGATACGTTACAAAAGATAAAATCTGAATATACAAAAGATATTGTCAGGTATGATGTGAAAGCATTATGCCTGATTTTTTATTGTGTAAAATTCAGTGATGAACGCAGGCCGGTCTGCATACATTAGCGTATGATGTTACAGAAGGGACAGGCGGTAGTATGAACAGAAAAAACAGTCAGAGTGCTGCACGAAGGTATATGATCAGACGCAAGAGGAAAATACACAGACGTCAAAAACAAAAGAAGATTTTGGTGTGTGTCATACTTTTTTTGATCGTAGCTATTGTCTGTGGACTACTAAAAAAGAATTCGACGGAGATACAGGCACCGGAGATTGACGCGACTCAGGTAAGGGCTATGGAATTAGCCGGTTATCTGCAGGCAGCACATTTGACACCGGAGGAAACGCGTGCGTTACTGATTCCAAGGCTGGGTGAAACACTTTGCGTGACAGATCTTGATGTTGTGTTGAAACAGCTTGGTCTGTGGGATTACAGAGAAAAAATGACAGATCAGATTCTGACAGAGGGCAGGATGCAGGAGATGACATTGACAAGAGAAGAGTGGACGCAGTTTTATGAAAAACTGTTGGATGAAATTCAGGTAAAAGACACTGTGACAGAAACAGAAATTCAGTATCTGGGAAAAATACCGGGGGAACAGCGAATTCAGGCTGATAACGGAAATTATGACTGTGACTTGCTCAGCTGCTGTATGGAATATGGAAAACGTTATGTAGTGTATGTGCAGGAAAATCTGATCCTTGGGATAAAACAGGAACTGATACAGACAGAAATCAGAGACCATGTATCTCAACCGGTAAAAGACAGTGGGGAGAGTGTCACAGACAATCAGAAGGAAGGAGTGACGGTTCCAAAGGTACCGGAGACCGTTCGCGTTTTGCTGACGCAGGATCATGGTGAACATTCAGAGCGTCAGAACGTGTTTGTATCGGGAAAAAGCAAATGGAAATTATATACTTCTGATGAAGAGGAAATATTTGAGTCAGGTACCATGGCTGATTGTGGAGTATGGATGGCTGACCATGGTGCAACGGATGCTGTGGCATAATCGACAGAAGGAGGCAGATTATGCCTGACAGATGAAAAAGGTGAGATAAAAGGGAGCTATGAAGGAATTTTGCATTTATACAGAGAAGGAGATATCTGCTGGGTAGTAAATGAATTGTCAATGGAAAAATATCTATATGGTGTCGTACCGGGGGAAATGCCGGCATCCTTTTCAACGGAGGCATTGAAATCCCAGGCAGTCTGTGCCAGAACGTATGCGGCGTTGCAGGTGCTGGGTACGGCTTATGAGCAGTATCACGCAGATGTGGATGATACGACTGCGTGTCAGGTATATTTGCCGGAAAATGAAAATCAGGCAGCGACGGATGCAGTGAATGCAACGAAAGGTCAGGTACTTTCTTTTCAGGGGATGCTTGCATCTGTTTATTATTTTTCTACCTCCTGTGGTTATACGACTGGTCTGGAAGTCTGGCAGCAGGAGGGAGTACCTTATCTCGGAACACACAGTCTGCTGCTGGATGCACCATCGCAGGAGGAACCAGATGCTTTTTTGCGAAACAGTCAGGTTGTAGCTTATGATAGTGAAAGTCGTTTCTTTCGGTGGAAAGCTGTGTTGCAGACAGAAAAATACAGTCAGAAGTTGTTAGAAAAATTACAGGAAACAGTTAATCAGAAGAACGGAAAAGTGATACTGACAGACATAGAAGGGATACAGATACAGGATGCATCATCTTTGGGAAATTTAACAAATATGGCGGTGTCAGCCCGGTCGGATTCTGGATGTGTGACAGATTTGTGCCTGATGTTTGAATATGGCACAGCACACGTTTACAATGAAAATGCAATTCGTAAAATTTTATGGACGCTGGTGGAATCCCTGACGGATAAAAACGGAAGTACAGTAAATACTTTTAGTATCCTGCCCAGCGCTTTTATTTCCATTGACGTAAAGGACCGCGGAAATTATGAGATATATGGTGGTGGTCTCGGGCATGGAATCGGAATGAGTCAGTATGGGGCGGACGGAATGGCAAAAAGTGGCATGGATTATAGCGACATTTTAAAAACTTTTTTCCCTGGAACGGTATTGACGCAGAAGTAAATACCTGCAAAGTAGATGGAAAGATATATATATAAAGTGCCATAATCAGTTCTGCGACACGGAAATTAAGGAATAAGATGATAAAAAACTTGCCCAAATGGAGAAAATCTGATATTCTATCGAATTGTAAATATTCAAGAGAATGTTACTTTGGATACAAAAGGGGAAAACTTATGGATTATAAGCATTTGATACGTTTCTTTTTACAAAAACTGAAAAAAGATAATATTGGAGCTTATGCAGCACAGGCAGCCTTATTTATCATTATGTCGTCTATTCCGTTTCTGCTGGTGTTTTTGTCGATTCTTCGTTTTACGCCAGTGAGCGAAAGTACTGTTTTGTCTGTGATTCAGATTGTAGTTCCCGGACAGATCAAACTGACGCCGGCGCTGATTAAGATTGTGGATGAAGTATATTATAATTCGGCGAAAATATTGCCGATAGCGGTTATTTTTGCCATTTATTCAGCTGCAAAATCCATCCAGAGTCTACGCTATGGACTGAATATCGTTTACGATACAGATGAGACGAGAAACTGGTTTGTCCTGCGTTTTCGTGCAATGATAGAGACATTTGTTCTGGTACTGGTCATTATTCTACTGATGGTATTTCTGGTATTTGGTCAGAAGATTCAGAATATGCTGGTTCAGTATGCGCCGATTCTGTCGATCGTGACAGATATTATTCTGAGATTGCGGTTGCTGATATTATTTTTTGTACTGATCGTGTTTTTTATGTTTATTTACAAAGTACTGCCAAACCGTCCGGCAACATTTAAGAGCCAGCTGATCGGCGCCGTTGGATGCTCTGCTGCATGGTATATATTTTCCTTTGGTCTGTCTGTATATGTGAACTATTTTAATGGCTTTTCACTGTATGGCAGTCTGACGACAATCTTTTTGCTGATGTTCTGGCTGTATATCAGTATGTATATTTTTCTGGTATGTGCGGAGGTGAATAATCTTTTTGAAATTCTGCTTGTGGAGATTCAGGAGGCACGACAGAGAAAAAAAGAGCGGGAACAGGATAAAAACGCTTGATGTTTTAAAAAAGCTATGCTAGAATGAATTCTAGTTTTTTAAATAATAAAAAGCTGTGAAGATGTCAGTAAGCAGATGATCGGATTACAGAGAGAGTGTACGTTGGCTGAGAATACACTTAAGGAAAGACATTTGCCGAAATTCCCATTGGAGCTGCTGTTTTGAACAACAGAAATGTCAAGTAGGAACAGACGGGTCATGCACGTTACGCATCAGAGTGTCCGATGTATGTCGGAAAACCGGGTGGTACCGCGGAATTATTTCGTCCCTTTCTAGGAAGGGGCGTTTTTTTATGTGATGAAAAATCCGGGGAAGTACCTGTCACATAAAAGTAGTTTGTGTAGATGATGCGCAACGTTTTTCCGTGACATTATGAGTTCCGGTGTGACGATGAACAAGCAGAATGACACAGATAAAAGAAATCAATTAATATATTCAAAGGAGATTACAGATGAAAGACAAGTTAAAGCAGATCAGAGAAAAAGCACTTGCTTCTATCGAAAGTTCTGAGGGATTAAACGGATTAAATGATGTCCGTGTTGCTTTCCTTGGAAAAAAAGGTGAACTTACTGCTGTATTAAAAGGAATGAAAGATGTCAGCCCGGAGGATCGTCCGTTGGTTGGTCAGATGGTAAATGAGACAAGAGCTGCCATTGAGCAGAAACTGGAAGAGACAAAGAAAAAACTGGAAGCAAAGGAACTTGAGCACAAACTGAAAAAAGAAGTAATCGATGTAACACTTCCGGCAAAGAAAAACCGTGTAGGTCATGGACATCCGAATACGATCGCACTGGAAGAAGTAGAGCGTATTTTCGTAGGTATGGGATACGAAGTCGTAGAGGGACCGGAAGTTGAGTATGATTATTATAACTTCGAGGCTCTGAATATTCCGGCAAATCATCCGGCAAAAGATGAGCAGGATACGTTCTATATCAATGACAAGATCGTACTTCGTACACAGACATCTCCAGTACAGGTTCGTATGATGGAGCAGGGAAAACTTCCAATCCGTATGATTGCACCGGGACGTGTATTCCGTGCTGATGAAGTGGATGCGACACATTCTCCGTCTTTCCATCAGATCGAAGGTCTGGTTATCGATAAAGGCGTTACATTTGCAGATCTGAAAGGAACTCTGCAGGAGTTTGCAAAAGAACTGTTCGGACCGGAGACAAAAGTAAAATTCCGTCCGCATCATTTTCCATTTACAGAGCCAAGTGCTGAGGTTGACGTAACCTGCTTCAAATGTGGTGGAAAAGGATGCCGTTTCTGTAAAGGTGAAGGATGGATTGAGATTCTTGGCTGTGGAATGGTTCACCCGCATGTACTTGAGATGAGCGGCATTGATCCGAAAGAATATTCCGGATTTGCCTTTGGTGTAGGTCTGGAGCGTATCGCACTGCTGAAATACGAAATTGATGATATGCGTCTTCTTTATGAAAACGATGACAGATTCTTAAAACAGTTTTAGCGTTAGCTTTGAGAAGTGCAGATTGGCAGTGATTTGAATGTGCGCTGGACGATTGCATACAAAAGCATATTCAAATCTCTGACTGATGGTACGGCGAATGCCGGACAATGAGGAAATCGTAGATTTCCGAATTTGCATGATAAGCAGACTGGCAGTAATCTGTATAATAACAAAATTAAAAATAGGAGAAAAGAAACATGACAACTTCATTATCTTGGATAAAGGCATATGTTCCGGAGTTAGATGTAGAGCCGCAGGAATACATGGATGCGATGACACTTTCCGGTTCAAAAGTAGAAGGATATAAAAAATTAGATGAGGATCTGGAAAAAATTGTCATCGGTCAGGTATTAAAAGTAGAAAAACACCCGGATGCTGACAAACTGGTGATCTGTCAGGTAGATATCGGCGGAGAGACCACACAGATCGTAACAGGTGCACCAAATGTATTTGAAGGTGCAAAAGTTCCGGTTGTATTAGATGGTGGTCGTGTAGCCGGCGGACATGATGGAAAAGTCGTAGAAGGCGGCATCAAGATCAAAAAAGGTAAATTAAGAGGTGTGGAATCCAACGGTATGATGTGTTCCATCGAGGAGCTTGGATCCAATACCGATATGTATCCAGATGCAGCCGCTGACGGACTTTATATCTTACCGGAAGATGCTCCGGTAGGAGAGAGCGCGGTATCTTATCTGGGATTAGATGACGTAGTAGTAGAGTACGAAATTACATCCAACCGTGTAGATTGCTTCGCCATTCTTGGTATTGCACGTGAGGCAGCAGCTACTTTCGGAAAAGAGTTTGTTCCGCCGGTAGTGGCAGAGACAGGAAATTCTGAGGATGTCAACGATTACATCAAAGTATCTGTCGAGGATGCAGATCTTTGCCCACGTTATACCGCACGTGTAGTAAAAAATATCAAAATCGCACCGTCACCGAAGTGGATGCAGCACAGACTGGCTGCTCACGGTATCCGTCCGATCAACAATATCGTAGATATCACAAACTACGTGATGGAAGAGTTTGGTCAGCCGATGCATGCGTATGATCTGGATACGATCGCAGGTCATGAGATCCGTGTTCGCCGTGCAGCAAAAGGTGAGAAATTCGTGACATTAGATGGTCAGGAGCGTACGTTAGATGACAGCATTCTGATGATCTGTGACGGTGAGAAAGCCGTTGGACTTGCAGGTATCATGGGTGGCGAAAACTCCATGATCACAGATAATGTACAGACGATGTTATTTGAGGCAGCATGCTTCGATGGAACAAATATCCGTCTGTCCAGCAAAAAAGTAGGTCTTCGTACCGATGCCTCTTCCAAATTTGAAAAAGGTCTGGATCCGAACAATGCCATCGAGGCTATGAACCGTGCCTGCCAGCTCATCGAAGAACTTGGCGCAGGTGAAGTCGTTGGCGGTGTCGTTGATGTATACCAGAAAGAAATGACAGGCAGAAGAATCGCATTTGATCCGGATTGGATCAACGGTCTGCTTGGAACTGATATTTCCGCTGAGACAATGATTGGATATTTCAAAAAAATCGATCTTGGATTAGATGATGAAACACAGGAAGTTATCGTTCCATCCTGGAGACAGGATCTGCTTCGTGATGCGGATATCGCAGAGGAAGTAGCACGTTTCTACGGATATGACAATATCCCGACCACACTTCCATCCGGAGAATCTACCACAGGTAAACTTTCCTTCAAATTGCGTGTAGAGGCAGTAGCAAGAGAAGTTGCTCAGTTCTGCGGATTTTCACAGGGTATGACATACTCCTTCGAGAGCCCGAAGGTATTTGATAAATTATTACTTCCGGCAGACAGCCCGCTTCGTAATACCGTGACGATTTCCAATCCGCTTGGTGAGGATTTCAGTATTATGCGTACCATTTCCTTAAACGGAATGCTGACATCCCTGTCTACCAACTTTAACCGCAGAAACAAAGATGTCCGCCTGTATGAGCTTGGCAATATTTATCTGCCAAAACAGGAGCCGGTAACAGAGCTTCCGGAAGAGCGTATGCAGTTCACACTTGGATTCTATGGAGACGGTGATTTCTATACAATGAAAGGTGTGATTGAGGAGTTCCTGTATAAAGCAGGCATGAATCTGAAACCGGAGTATGATCCGGAGTCCGGATATTCCTTCTTACATCCGGGCCGTCAGGCAAACGTCATCTATGATGGACAGGTCATCGGTTACCTCGGTGAGGTTCATCCGACCGTTGCAGCAAATTACTCCACCAAAGACCGTGTATACGTGGCAGTCATCGATATGCCGGAAATCGTTTCCCGTGCAACCTTTGACCGCAAATATGAAGGAATTGCAAAATATCCGGCTGTCAGCCGTGACCTCAGTATGGTTGTTCCGAAACATGTACTTGCAGGCGATATCGAGAAAGTATTTGACGAGAGAGGCGGCAAAATCCTGGAGTCTTATGAATTATTTGATATTTATGAGGGCGCACAGATTAAACCGGGATTCAAATCTCTGGCTTACAAACTGACCTTCCGCGCAAAAGACCGTACACTGGAAGAGGCAGATATCACAGCTGCCATGAAGAAGATCATGAATGGTCTGGAGCGTCTTGGTATCGAGCTGCGCCAGTAGAAAGTTGGTGTCTGTATTGAATACAAATGAAATGAAAGTAACAGATTATTATTTTGAT
>CABRZK010000053.1 GCA_902475415.1 uncultured Eubacterium sp. | reverse complement strand
GAAGCTGGATATGCCAGCATAAGAAAAAGACAGATTTACAAAAAAGAATTCTGTCTAAAAATCTGAAAGAGACGTTTCCTTTTCTGTAAATCTGTCTGTTTAGTGTTTTTTGAGTTTTTCAATCAGGTCTGTAATGGTAGTAACTGCATCCATCTGGTTACTGCTTTCCATTGCGTGGATATAATCTTCCCGTTTTTCCCAAACTGTTTTAATAGCATCTGAGAGTGTCTGCTCTGATAAATTTTCTTCTTCGATGACATAACTGAATCCCTGTTTCTGGAATGAATTTGCATTCAGAATCTGATCACCGCGACTGGCATTTTTGGAAAGCGGAATCAGAATGTTTGGCTTATGCAGAGCCAGTAATTCACAGATAGAGTTAGCACCTGCACGGGAAATGACCAGTTCAGAGACTGCAAACAGATCTGCAAGTTCTGCATTGGCGTATTCATACTGTACATAGCCTTCCGTATTATGTAACGTTGGATCCAGATTGCCTTTTCCGCACAGATGAATTACCTGATAGTTTTTCAGAATCTGTGGAAGCAGGCTGCGAACGGTGTCATTGATAATCTTGGAACCGGAACTTCCACCAACTACAAGAATGACAGGTTTGTCAGGGGTCAGGCAGGTATAAGCATAAGCTTTTTCTTTGCTTCCATGAAGAAGCTCTGCACGAATTGGTGAACCGGATAATACCGCCTTTCCTTCCGGGAGATGTGGAATGGTTTCCGGAAAATTGCAACATACACGGCTTGCAGCAGGAATAGCCAGGCGATTGGCAAGACCAGGTGTGATATCGGATTCATGTATGATCGTCGGAATATGTGCATGTTTTGCTGCAAGAACGACTGGTACACTGACAAAACCACCCTTAGAAAAAACAATATCCGGTTTTAATTTACGCATTAAAGCTTTTGCCTGAAAATATCCTTTCATAACTTTGAATGGGTCAGAAAAGTTTTTCGGGTCAAAATAGCGACGCAGTTTTCCAGATGAAATTCCATAATAAGGAATGTTCTGCTGTTCGATCAATCCCTTTTCCATACCTGTGTAAGATCCAATATAGGAAATGTCATAGCCCAGTTCTTTTAATCTTGGCAACAGGGCAATATTTGGTGTAACGTGACCGGCGGTTCCACCACCGGTAAGAATAATTTTTTTCATATGCATATCCTTTCTATTATTAAATTCAAGATAAATATCAACAAAGATGATACAGTGTTTCTGTAATAAAAATCTGATCTTTTCTGCTTAAATATACACCTATTGCAAAAGGTAGACAAGCGTTTATTTCTAATAGGAAGAAACGGGTCGAAACTTGCGATGAAAACATCGTCAATGCACCTTTTTTTATATGTATGTTTTTGTTACACTTGATATGTAACAAAAAAGAAAATGCCAGATAAAAAATGGCAGAAAGGAGATGTCAGATGGAGCAGTTTATACATTTTATCAGTGAATTATATGCGAGACATACAGCAGAGATATTTCTTGCTGTTTTATGCCTGATTATAATTCTGATGATGATCAATCTGATCGTTGCATCCAGATGTCGCAGACAGATCAAATATCTTGGAGAAAAATCGCGGGATGTTATGAGACTTGCGTTAAGTCAGAAGGCGACAGAAAGAGAGAAAAAGAGAGGTTATACAGACAGAGAAAACAGAAAAAATGATTCGAAAGAACGGGGACATGCTGTGTCAAAGGCAGAGGAAGAATTATTTGGAAGTGTCATGCGGGAAATGTTTCCTTAAGTATGACAGAGATAAGATTATGTGTGATAGTCAATGGATATTTTACAATCTACAAATGAATGTAATAAATTGATAATAACTTGAAAAAAGTCAATCCCAAAAAATGAATAAAAAAAAGCGGTTTTTGGAAATGAAATGCCTGCTTTTGAGCAAAAAACGGGTAAAAATTCCACAAAAATTAAAAAACAGGGTTGACATCCTGAAAAGAGATTGTTATAATGCGTGCAATGTTTATGTAACAAATCTGTAACAAATTTAAAGGAAATGAATAATAATAAACAGAATTGTAATACTAAACAAAAATTATAATAATCAAAACAGGTTCTCAAAGGCATTTGAGTGAGAACATGAATCAGGAGGTCATATGAAATTTAGAAAGGTTATTGAAAGCGGAATTATTACAGCAGCTTTAGTCATCTCATCCGTCACAACAGCCGTTTCTGTAAGTGCTGCTGAGGTCGATACAACAAAAACACTGGATACAGTGGTAAATCGTGCAAGCCAGACAGCAAGCACAGGAGTTCAGTCAATCCAGATCACACATCAGAATGCACAGGCAGCGGCATTAGCTGCAGAGTGGGCCAACAAAATGCTGGTAACAGTAGATGAAGACAGTTCATTGAATATACGAAAAGAGGCTTCTGCCGATGCAGAAGTAATTGGTAAATTTTATCACGGCAGTGGTGCAGAAGTGCTTGAGGTCGGTGATGAATGGACAAAAGTAAAATCCGGTGACGTAGAGGGATATGTAAATAACGCATATTGTGTGTTCGGCAATGATGCACGTGTGTATGCAGAAGAAAATTGTAATACAGAGGCAACTGCAACAGCAGATGGTATTCGCGTACGTGAAACATCCAGTACTGATGCAAAGATTCTTGATGTAATTGATGCAGGTCAGTCTTTAACAGTAAATACTGATACTGAAGCTGTAGATGGCTGGGTATCTGTAGATTATAATGGTACAACAGCATATATAGCTGCTGATTATGTGGATGTAGAGCTGAATGTGGAAGATGCTGTAAGCATGGAAGAAATCAGAGCAAGAGAAGCTGCAAAAGCTCAGCAGGAAGCTGCGGCAGCTGCAGCGCAGAATGCACAAAATGCACAGAGCAGCGAGGCAACTGTTACAACTTCTGCAGCGGTAAGTGCATCAACAAGTGATACACAGCTTCTTGCAGCAATTATTCAGTGCGAAGCTGGCGGAGAACCATATGCAGGACAGCTGGCAGTTGGAGCAGTGGTAATGAATCGTGTGAAAAGCGGTTCTTTCCCGAACAGCATTTCTGGTGTTGTATACCAGAGCGGTCAGTTTTCACCGGCTGCAAGTGGAAAACTTGCGCGCGTGTTAAGCAGCGGTAAAATTTCTTCCAGTTGCTATCAGGCAGCAGCAGAAGCACTTTCCGGAGCAGATAATACAGGTGGAGCAAAATATTTCCATGCGGGAACAAGTGGATCTGGTACTGTAATCGGAACTCAGATTTTTTACTAGTATAGAGTTTCTTAAAATAAGTTCTATATAGTATTTAGAAATCGCTGTACCAGTATAGGGTTCCTTAAAAACTTTAGCTTAGCTGGATAAAAGCAGACACAGAAAAATGATAAGACAATGGAATCATCGTCCGAATCCGACCAATCAAAAGGAGTGCAGACGATGGTTCCATTTTTGTTTTTATTATTGTAAAACGTAGAAAAATATAGTATATTGATGAAAAGCAGGAAAAGGGGGAACGACATGTTTTCATTATCGGCGCCTATGATATGGTTGATATTGCTGGTTATTTTTATTTTGATCGAAATTGCCACAGTAGGGCTTCTGACCATCTGGTTTGCTGGCGGTGCACTTGCCGCGTTTTTTGTCAGCATTGCTCACCTCACGACAGCTGTACAGGTCATCGTATTTTTGATCGTGTCGTTAGTGCTGGTATTACTGATCCGACCGCTGGCTCAGAAAAAATTTAATTCTGGTCATATCCGCACAAATGCACAGACATTGATCGGCGAAGAAGCAGTAGTACTGGAACCAATTGATAATCTTCTGTCACAGGGAAGAGTTCTGATTCATGGGCAGGAATGGTCGGCAAGAAGTGTGGATGACGGAGTAAAGTTTGGGAAAGATGATATTGTTCAGGTCATGTCGATCAGTGGCGTGAAGCTGATGGTCAGACATCCGCAGAAACAGTAAAAGGAGGACAATATAATGATAGCAGTTATTATTCTGATCGTAGTAGTTATTTTAATTCTGGCATCCTGTATCAAGATCGTGCCACAGGCGAATGCGTATGTTGTGGAACGTCTGGGTGCTTATCAGGGAACCTGGGAAGTAGGTATCCATTTTAAAATGCCAATTATTGACCGGGTAGCAAAACGTGTATTGCTGAAAGAACAGGTTGTTGATTTTGCGCCACAGCCCGTTATTACAAAAGATAATGTTACTATGAGAATCGATACGGTTGTATTTTTCCAGATTACGGATCCTAAGTTATTTTCTTATGGTGTGGAAAATCCGATTATGGCCATTGAAAATCTTACAGCTACCACGCTGAGAAATATTATCGGTGATCTTGAGCTGGATGAGACTCTGACGTCCAGAGAGACGATTAATACGAAAATGCGTGCGTCCCTGGATATTGCGACAGATCCATGGGGAATCAAAGTCAATCGTGTAGAATTAAAAAATATTATTCCGCCACAGGCCATTCAGGATGCGATGGAAAAACAGATGAAAGCTGAACGTGAACGACGGGAAGCTATCCTTCGTGCAGAAGGAGAGAAAAAATCTACGATTCTGGTTGCGGAAGGTAAGAAAGAGTCTGCAATTCTGGATGCAGAAGCTGAAAAACAGGCTGCAATTCTCCGGGCAGAAGCAAAACGGGAAGCTACAGTGAAAGAAGCAGAAGGCCAGGCAGAGGCAATTTTGAAAATTCAGCAGGCAAATGCAGATGGACTTCGTTTCCTGAAAGAAGCATCTCCGGATGCGGCAGTACTTCAGATCAAGAGTCTGGAAGCATTTGCAAAAGCAGCAGACGGCAAAGCAACCAAGATTATTATTCCGTCCGAGATTCAGGGAATGGCAGGACTTGCCAAATCCTTGGTTGAAGTAGCAGCAGATGTAAAAGAAAAGTAGAAAATGTAACATGGGCTGCCGGATAAGGTGGCCCATATTTGTTTAGAGACATAGTATTCAATTAGCAACTATTGAATGGAGGCTGAAAATACAATAATAGAGAGAGGTAAAAAGAGATGAATTTACAAGGAAGAAATTTTTTAAAACTGTTGGATTTTACACCGGAAGAGATCACATATCTGATCGATCTTTCCGCTGAATTAAAAGAGAAAAAGAAAAAAGGAATTCGACATGATGTGTTAACAGGCAAAAATATTGCTTTGATTTTTGAAAAAAATAGTACTCGTACCAGATGCTCCTTTGAGGTGGCAGCTTATGATCTTGGCATGCATGCAACATTCCTTGATCCTTCCGCATCTCAGATCGGAAAAAAAGAAAGTATTGCAGATACAGCCCGTGTGCTTGGCCGTATGTATGACGGTATTGAGTACCGTGGATTCGAGCAGTCCATCGTGGAAGATCTGGCTAAATATGCCGGTGTTCCGGTATGGAACGGATTGACAAATGAGTTTCACCCGACTCAGATGATTGCAGACATGCTGACAATCAAAGAGCATTTTGGACATTTAAAAGGAATTAAACTTGCATATATGGGAGATGCCCGTTATAATATGGGAAATTCTCTTATGGTTGTCTGCGCGAAACTCGGTATGCATTTTACTGCATGTACCAATAAAAATTATTTTCCGAATGAGGAACTGGTTGCTCAGTGCCGTGCTATTGCAGAAGAAACAGGCGCTACTATTACTCTGACAGAAGATGCGATGGCAGGAACCAAAGGCGCAGATGTTATCTATACAGATGTATGGGTATCCATGGGCGAGCCGGATGAGGTATGGGAAAGCCGTATCAGAGAACTGACTCCATATCAGGTCAATGCAAAATTAATGGAAAATGCTGGTCCGCAGGTGAAATTTATGCATTGTCTCCCGGCGTTCCATGATTTAAATACTAAAATTGGAAAAGAAATTCACGAAAAATTTGGTCTGGATGCAATGGAAGTGACTGACGAAATATTCGAAAGTCCACAGTCTATTGTCTTTGATGAAGCTGAAAACCGTATGCATACCATCAAAGCTGTTATGTATGCAACACTCGGCGGAGATCAGAAATAAGCGAATTCTGAAAATATAGATGACCAGAAACAGTAAAGGAATACTTTTCTGTTCTGGATGGAGAAAAACAGTGAAAAAGAAAATTCTGGAACTTTTGCAGAACTGCCCGGATTTTATTTCCGGTCAGGAAATCAGCGAGCGGTTCGGGGTATCCCGTACAGCGGTCTGGAAAGCAATCCGGCAACTGGAAGCAGAGGGCTATGTGATAGAAGCAGTTCGCAATAAAGGATATCGCATGAAAATGCAGCCGGATCTGCTTACAAAAGAAATGATTGAAAATCAGTTACATACAGAATGGGCAGGCAGACAGCTTGTTATTTTTGATGAGACAGACTCTACGAATGATCAGGCAAAAAAAATGGCAGAAGAAGGAGCTGAACATGGACTGTTAATCGTCAGCGACTGCCAGACCGCCGGTAAAGGCCGACGTGGTCGATCCTGGGAATCAAAATCCGGAGAAGGCATTTTTATGACATTGCTTTTAAAACCGGATATTGCACCTGGAAATGCATCCATGCTGACTTTGGTTATGGCACTGGCGGTTCGCACTGGTATTGCAAAAGTGACTGGAATAGATACACAGATTAAATGGCCGAATGACATTGTGTGTGATGGGAAGAAAGTATGTGGCATCCTGACGGAAATGAGTGCCCAGATTGATTATATCAATTACATTGTCGTTGGCGTTGGTATTAATGTGACCAATAAGGAATTTCAGGAGGAAGTAGCCCGGACGGCGACCTCTCTGTATCAGATTTCCGGTATGCTGCCCGGCAGAGCAAAACTGATCGCAGCGATTATGGAGGAATTTGAGCGATATTACGACATATATATGCGAACACAGGATTTGTCAGATCTGGTGAACGAGTATAATGCGCACCTGGTTAATTGCGGCCGGAGTGTGAGGGTACTGGATCCAAAGCAGGAATATACAGGAATTGCAAAAGGAATTAACCGGGAAGGTGAATTGCTGGTAGAGACCGAAGATGAAGTGAAACATGTATATTCCGGAGAAGTGTCTGTACGTGGCGTATATGGCTATGTATAATAAAGGACTTGGGACTGTAAGGGGAAAAACAGAGAGAAACAGATTGATATAAGGAGACCATCATATTTATGAACCAGGAAGATGTTGTGTTATGCGGATCAAGCGCATACACGAAAAAATATTATCTGAATCCTGAATTTCAGAAATTACCACAGGGAATACAGGATGAACTGAAGTTGATGTGTGTATTGTATACAGAAGATGTTGGCGGTACACTGACATTAAAATTTGATGAAGACGGAGAGCTGGTTTTTGAAACAGCGGCTGATGAGGGAGATCTGCTGTATGATGAAATCGGAAGTGTCCTGAAAGTGAAACAACTGCAGAATAATCAGCAGGAGTTGCTGGAATCGTTGGAAATGTATTATAAAGTGATTCATCAGACAGATTTATAAAACAATTATTGGAGGACAGGCAAATGCTTTTAACCGTGGATATAGGAAATACAAATATCACATTGGGGGTATTTGAAGGAAAGAAACTTCATACCACATTTCGTATGACAACGATTCAGACACGCACATCAGATGAGTATGGTATGGTGATGTGTGAATTGCTGGAGCATAATGAAGTGAAAGTCGAGGAGATTACCGATGTTATTGTAGCATCCGTAGTGCCAAATGTGATGCATTCACTGACAAGTGCGATCATCAAATATTTTCACACAAAACCGATTATTATTGAGGCAGGAGTCAAAACAGGAATCCGGGTTGCTTCCAAGAATCCCCGCCAGGTTGGTGCAGACCGCATCGTAGATGCTGCGGCTGTATATGAACTCTATGGCGGACCGGCAATTGTCATTGATTATGGAACAGCGACCACCTTTGATCTGGTGGATGAAGACGGAACCTTTACCGCCTGCGTGATTGCTCCTGGTATTCGTACATCTGCACAGGCGATGTGGAGTATGGCAGCGAAGTTGCCGGAATTTGAGATCAAGAAACCAAAAAGCATTCTGGCTCAGGATACCATTGCATGTATGCAGGCCGGACTGGTATATGGTCAGATCGGACAGACAGAGTACATTGTGAAACAGATGAAAAAAGAATTTGGCAAAGGAGATATCAAGGTGGTTGCAACCGGTGGACTGGGAAGAATTATCGAACAGGAAACAGATGCAATTGATATCTATGATCCGATGCTGACATTGCAGGGTATGCGTCTGATTTTTGAAAAACAGAAAAAATAACGTTGTGGGGAAACACGGAACGAATTTTATGAAAAACGGAAAGAATACAGTATGAATCAATTGAAAATAGGTAATGTAACCTTGGAAAACAATTTGATACTGGCACCTATGGCAGGAGTAACAGACCTGCCATTTCGTTTGCTATGCCGCAGACAGGGAGCCGGGCTTTTGTGCATGGAAATGGTCAGCGCGAAGGCAATTTATTATAAAAATAAAAATACAGAGCTTCTGATGGAAATTCATCCGGAAGAGCATCCGGTTTCGCTGCAACTGTTCGGGTCAGACCCGGATATTCTGGCCGCTATGGCAGCACAGATTGAAGAACGACCTTTTGAAATTCTTGATTTTAATATGGGATGTCCGGTGCCGAAGGTTGTTAATAATCATGAAGGGTCAGCTTTGATGAAAGACCCGAAGCTGGTGGAAGAAATTCTGACCAAGATGGTAAAAGCGGTGAAAAAACCAGTTACAGTGAAAATTCGTAAAGGATTTGACGATGACCATGTAAATGCAGTTGAAATTGCGAAAATTGCGGAAAGCTGTGGTGTTGCAGCCATTGCGGTACATGGGAGAACACGTCAGCAATATTATTCCGGAAAAGCAGACTGGGATATTATTCGTCAGGTAAAAGAAGCTGTTTCCATCCCGGTTATTGGAAACGGAGATATTTTATGTGCACAGGATGTAATTGACATGAAAGAACAGACCGGGTGCGACGGTTTTATGATTGGGCGTGGAGCACAGGGAAATCCGTGGATTTTCCGACAGATTCAACATCAGCTGGAGACAGGCGAGGTACTTCCGAGACCATCCAGACGAGAAGTGGCAGACATGATGCTTTTACATGCGCGACTCCAGCTTCAGATCAAAGGGGATTATATCGGGATCCGGGAAATCAGAAAGCATGCAGCCTGGTATACTGCGGGATACAAAAATTCTTCTAAATTGCGTGGCAGAATCAATGAAGTTGAGAGCTATGCACAGTTAGAAGAACTGTTGGAGCAGTGGCTGACAGAGGAAGCATAAATCTGTGTTTTAGGTATAAGCTATAGAAAAAAGTGTCGGCATTAAATGAAAAATATGGGGTTGCAAAGTAGAAAAATACGACTACAGAGTCTGTACAGAATCTTGACATAGAAGTAGCGATTGGGTATAATGTAGTGATTGTGAAAGTGGGTAAAACTCTTCAAAAATTGAGATAAATAAAACGATCAGGAGGATCAACAGGCATGGATAAGAAAAATCTTTTAACTTACCAGGGATTACAGAAACTGGAGAATGAGTTACAGGACTTAAAAGTAGTAAAGAGAAAAGAAATCGCACAGAAGATCAAAGAAGCACGTGAGCAGGGTGACTTGTCTGAGAACGCAGAGTACGATGCAGCAAAAGATGAGCAGCGTGATATCGAGGCTCGTATCGAGGAAATCGAGAAAATCTTAAGACACGCAGAAGTCGTTGTTGAGGAAGAAGTAGATCTGGACAAAATCAGCGTTGGCTGCCAGGTTCGCATTCTTGACTGTGAGTTCGATGAGGAACTGGAGTACAAAATTGTTGGTTCTACAGAGGCAAACAGCTTAAAAGGAAAAATCTCCAATGAATCTCCGGTAGGAAAAGCATTACTTGGAGCAAAAGTTGGCGATATTGTAAATGTAGAGACGCAGGCCGGTGTTTTACAGTACAAGGTACTGGAAATTCAGAGATCAAACTAAGAGAAAAGGAGAACAAGAAATGGCTGAACAAAAGAATGGACAGAACACAGACGTAAACCAGCTCTTAAAGGTTCGTCGTGAAAAACTGCAGGAGCTTCAGGAACGTGGAAAAGATCCGTTTCAGATTACAAAATATGACATGACACACCACAGCATGGAGATCAAAGATAACTTTGATGAGCTGGAAGGAAAAACAGTCAGCATTGCTGGTCGTATGATGTTCAAACGTGTTATGGGAAAAGCTTCTTTCTGCAATATTCAGGATCTGCAGGGCAGCATTCAGTCTTATGTAGCACGTGACAATATCGGAGAAGAATCCTACGCAGATTTCAAAAAATATGATGTGGGTGATATTCTCGGTATCAAAGGTGAAGTGTTTAAAACAAAAACAGGTGAAATCTCTATTCATGCGACAGAGGTTACGCTCCTTTCTAAGAGTCTTCAGGTTCTTCCGGAGAAATTCCATGGTCTGACAGATACAGATACCCGTTATCGTCAGAGATACGTTGACCTAATCATGAATCCGGAAGTAAAAGATACATTTATTAAACGTTCTAAAGTAATCAGCAGTATCCGTCGTTTCCTGGATGCACAGGGATTCATGGAAGTTGAGACTCCGATGCTGGTAGCAAATGCCGGTGGTGCAGCTGCCAGACCGTTCGAGACTCATTTTAATGCATTAAATGAGGATCTGAAACTTCGTATTTCTCTGGAACTTTATCTGAAACGTCTGATTGTTGGTGGTATGGAGCGTGTATACGAGATCGGTCGTGTATTCCGTAATGAGGGACTTGATACCCGTCACAATCCGGAGTTCACTCTGATGGAGTTATACCAGGCATATACAGATTATCACGGCATGATGGATCTGACAGAGAACCTGTATCGTCATGTAGCAAAAGAGGTAACCGGATCTGAAGTGATCACATACGGTGAGCATACAATGGATCTGTCCAAACCGTTTGCACGTATTACTATGCTTGATGCTGTAAAACAGTATTCAGGTGTAGATTTTAATGAAATTCATTCTACAGAAGAAGCAAAGAAAGTTGCAGATGAGCATCATATCGAATACGAGGAGCGTCATCAGAAAGGCGATATCTTAAATCTCTTCTTTGAGGAGTATGTAGAGGAGCATCTGATCCAGCCTACATTTATCATGGATCATCCGGTAGAGATTTCTCCGCTGACAAAGAAAAAACCGGAAGACCCGAATTATGTAGAGCGTTTTGAGTTCTTCATGAATGGATGGGAAATGGCAAATGCTTATTCCGAGCTGAATGATCCGATCGATCAGAGAGAGCGTTTCGAGGCACAGGAGAAAGCATTTGAAGCTGGTGATGATGAAGCAAACCATACAGACGAAGACTTCCTGAATGCATTGAGCATCGGTATGCCGCCTACAGGTGGTATCGGTTACGGAATTGATCGTATGGTAATGATGATGACAAACAGCCCGGCAATCCGTGACGTTCTGCTCTTCCCGACAATGAAGTCCCTGGACGCTGACAAGAAGTCTGCGAAGTCAGAAAACA
>CABRZK010000052.1 GCA_902475415.1 uncultured Eubacterium sp. | reverse complement strand
TTCTTTCCACAAAAGAGAATGTTAATCTGCAGACACTTGGATTTACAGCTGATGTATCCCAGGGATATCAGGCGATCATTACTCCGATCAACATTGCAGGAGAGAGACTTGGAACTTTGTTTTTATACAGAAAAGAGTCCATGTACGAAATTGATGACATCATTTTGAGTGAGTACGGAACCACTGTCGTGGGACTTGAGATGCTCCGCTCTGTTAATGAAGAGAGTGCAGAAGAGACCAGAAAAGAACAGATCGTACAATCTGCGATCAGCACCCTTTCTTTCTCTGAGCTGGAAGCAATCATCCATATTTTTGATGAACTTAACGGAATGGAAGGGATTCTGGTGGCAAGCAAGATTGCAGACCGTGTGGGAATCACCCGTTCTGTAATTGTCAATGCACTCCGCAAATTTGAGAGTGCGGGTGTGATCGAATCCCGTTCATCCGGTATGAAAGGAACTTACATCAAGGTTGTGAATGATTACGTGTTCAAAGAACTGGATAAGATCAAAAAAGAAAAAATGAATTAAGGATAAAAGTAAAAGAGGGGTATCAGACAAATCTGATGCCCTTTTCTTTAACGGGGAATTATATTTGTAAAAAGGAGAGAAGAGAGCATGTATGATGGAGATAAAGCTGTACTTACGATGGTACAGTATCTGAAAGAAGATAAGGAAAAAGATGAGAATATTTATGAGGCAACAGTCATAGAATATCAGAAGGAGATGGAGCAGGTACATCTGATCCTGCGCTCAGGCAGTCTTTCTGATATTTCACTGGATGCAGTATATGAATGCCGGATCCGGACGATCACTTGTGAGACTGTGTGTACAGGGATGATAAAGGAGCGTTATGAGAACCGTGCAGGTATGATTCTGGTCCTGCAGGTGACGAATGGATTTTATGAAATAAATCTAAAGTAATTATAAAATTCAAAATCGAATGTTGACAAAAAAGAAAGAGAGTGCTATCTTATACCTAGAAAGTTTTTAGCACTCGATTTTATTGAGTGCTAACAATATAGAGTTAGGAGGAATTATAATGAAATTAGAACCATTAGCTGACAGAGTTGTATTAAAACAGTTAGTTGCAGAGGAGACTACCAAATCAGGAATCGTACTTCCTGGACAGTCAAAGGAAAAACCACAGCAGGCAGAAGTTGTTGCCGTAGGACCTGGCGGAGTTGTTGATGGAAAAGAAGTTACGATGAATGTTTCAGTAGGTGATAAAGTTATCTATTCCAAATATGCAGGTACAGAAGTAGAACTCGATGATGAAGAATACATCATTGTAAAACAGAATGATATTCTTGCAGTGATCAGATAATCCGGCAGGATATCATATACAGATAAAAATCAGATTTTCAGATCAGAACAGAATTTTATTTTTAAGAATCAGGAGTGATAGAAATGGCAAAGGAAATTAAATACGGAGCAGACGCAAGAAAGGCACTGGAAGCAGGTGTCAACAAACTTGCTGATACAGTAAGAGTAACAATCGGACCAAAAGGAAGAAACGTAGTTCTGGATAAATCATTCGGAGCACCGCTGATCACAAATGACGGTGTTACAATCGCAAAAGATATTGAGCTTGAGGATGCATTCGAGAATATGGGTGCACAGCTTGTAAAAGAGGCAGCTACAAAGACAAATGATGTAGCAGGTGATGGTACAACAACCGCTACTGTTCTTGCTCAGGCAATGATCAAAGAGGGAATGAAAAACCTGGAAGCAGGTGCAAACCCAATCGTTATGAGAAGAGGTATGAAGAAAGCAACTGAGGCTGCTGTAAAAGCAATCGCAGCTATGAGCCAGAAAGTAGACGGAAAGAACCATATCGCAAAAGTTGCAGCAATTTCTGCTGGCGATGAGACAGTTGGAAACATGGTAGCAGATGCTATGGAGAAAGTTTCCGCAGACGGAGTTATCACAATCGAAGAGTCCAAAACAATGCAGACAGAGTTAGATCTGGTAGAAGGTATGCAGTTTGACCGTGGATATATTTCCGCATACATGGCAACAGATATGGACAAAATGGAAGCAAACCTGGATGAGCCATACATCCTGATCACAGATAAGAAAATCAGCAACATTCAGGAGATCTTACCACTGTTAGAGCAGATTTTACAGACAGGTAAAAAATTACTCATCATCGCTGAGGACATCGAGGGTGATGCTTTAACAAACCTGATCGTAAACAAATTACGTGGAACAATCACAGTTGTTGGTGTAAAAGCTCCGGGATATGGTGACAGAAGAAAAGCAATGCTGCAGGATATCGCAATCCTGACAGGCGGTACAGTAATTTCCTCCGAGCTTGGTCTGGAATTAAAAGATGTAACACTGGATCAGCTTGGTCAGGCTAAATCTGTTAAAGTTCAGAAAGAGAATACAATCATCGTTGACGGTGAAGGCGAGGCAGATGCAATTCAGGCAAGAATCGCTCAGATCCGTGCAGAAATCGAGACAACAACTTCTGATTTCGACCGTGAGAAATTACAGGAGAGACTTGCTAAGATGGCAGGCGGCGTAGCAGTTATCCGTGTTGGTGCAGCTACAGAGGCTGAGATGAAAGAAAGCAAACTGCGTATGGAAGACGCTCTGGCAGCTACAAAAGCAGCTGTTGAGGAAGGAATCATTGCAGGCGGCGGATCTGCTTACATCCATGCTACAAAAGAAGTTGCAAAACTGGCTGAGACACTGGAAGGTGACGAGAAGACAGGTGCAAAAGTTATCCTGAAAGCTCTGGAGGCTCCACTGTTCTACATTTCCGCAAACGCAGGTCTGGAAGGCGCTGTTATCATCAATAAAGTTCGTGAAAGCGAGCCGGGTATCGGATTTGATGCAGCAAAAGAAGAGTATGTAAACATGGTAGATGCAGGAATCCTTGATCCTGTAAAAGTTACAAGAAGTGCATTACAGAATGCAACAAGTGTAGCTTCCACCTTACTGACCACAGAGTCTGTAGTCGCAGACATCAAAGAGCCGGCTCCGGCTATGCCAGCAGGCGCAGGTGCACCGGGAATGGGCATGATGTAAGATTTTTTCAGGTGCGTCGATACACATGTCAGACGAGAGAAAAAGTTGCAGCGTGACGAAACCACGATGTGACTGATAGAATAGAAAATAGCAAACAAAACAGACAGACGAGTTAAGATTTTAATTCGCCTGTCTGTTTTTGTTTGCTACCGTTTTTTTGGTATCGATTTTTGATAATAAAAAAATGAAATAATATGTTGACAACTACAAAAAGAATGCTATAATAAAATCAAACATATGAACAATGATTCAAATGTTCATAAAATAAAATGAAAAACAAAAGAACAGGAGAGTTATATTATGAAAAAGACTTACAAAATTGACGTAGACTGTGCAAACTGTGCAAACAAGATGGAAGAGGCTGCAAAGAAAACTGCAGGTGTAAAGGACGCAACTGTAAATTTTATGACTTTGAAAATGAGCGTAGAATTTGAAGAAGGACAGGATCCGAAAACAGTCATGAAAGATGTATTAAAGAACTGCAAAAAAGTAGAGGATGACTGCGAGATCTTTTTATAAGAATCCCGAAAGGAGTTTTTATGAATAAAAAACAGAAAAAAATGCTGACCCGCATTATCATTGCAGCGGTGCTGATGATTGTCTTACAGTTTGTACCGGTAAGTGGAATTGTGAGATTCCTTTTATACCTGGTACCATATCTGATCGTGGGATATGACATTTTAAGAAAAGCAGGAAAGGGAATTTTAAACAGACAGGTTTTTGACGAGAATTTCCTTATGGCAGTAGCTACAATCGGTGCAATGGCGGTTGCTTTGTATGAAAACGGCGATTATAAAGAGGCCATTGCAGTTATGCTGTTTTATCAGATCGGTGAGCTTTTCCAAAGCTATGCGGTTGGAAAGAGCCGGAGAAATATCAGTGAACTGATGGATATCAGACCGGATTATGCGAATATCGAAGTGGATGGAAAACTGGAGCGGGTTGACCCGGATGAAGTGGAAATTGGCAGTATCATCGTCGTACAGCCGGGAGAGAAGGTACCAATTGATGGAATTGTAACGGAAGGAAACTCCACACTGAATACAAGCGCACTCACTGGCGAGAGCGTTCCAAGGGATGCGAAAGCCGGAGATGAGATCATCAGCGGATGTATCAATATGTCAGGGGTTCTGAAAATCCGGACCACAAAGGAATTTGGGGAATCTACGGTATCTAAAATCCTTGATCTGGTAGAAAATTCCAGTTCCAAGAAATCAAAATCCGAGAATTTTATTTCGAAATTTGCAAAATATTATACCCCGGCAGTCTGCTACAGTGCGCTGACACTTGCCATTCTGCCACCGGTGATCAGAATGCTTGCAATGTCAGCTTCCCCGGACTGGGGAATGTGGATTTACCGTGCACTGACGTTTCTTGTCATCAGTTGTCCATGTGCACTGGTCATCAGTATTCCGCTGAGCTTTTTTGCCGGAATCGGTGGAGCCAGCCGTGAGGGAGTACTGGTAAAAGGATCCAATTATCTGGAGACCATGGCACAGACAAAATATGTGGTATTTGACAAAACAGGTACCATGACGGAAGGTGTTTTCGAAGTGACAGGTGTCTGTGACAATACCATGGAAAAGGAAAAAGTGCTTGAGTATGCAGCACTGGCAGAAAGTTTTTCTTCCCATCCAATCAGTAAAAGTTTAAAAAATGCTTATGGAAAAGAAATTGATCAGACCAGAGTAACAGATGTGGAGGAAATCGGCGGACATGGAATTACAGCGAAAGTGGATGGTATTTCTGTAGCAGCAGGAAACTATAAGCTGATGAAAAAACTCGGCATCGCATACCATGAAAGTGACCAGATCGGTACGATAGTTTATATGGCGGTAAACGGAAATTATGAAGGTTATATCGTTATTTCTGACCGGATCAAGGCAACGGCAGAGGAGGCCATCCGGGCACTGAAAAAATCAGGCATCCGACAAACGGTTATGCTGACAGGAGATGCAAAAGCAGTTGCAGAGTCCGTTGCATCCAGACTTGACATCGATGAAGTATACAGCGAACTGCTTCCGGCTGACAAAGTGGAAAAAGTGGAAGAATTACTTGGTAAAAAGGGTGAAAAAGAAAGACTGGCATTTGTCGGAGACGGAATCAATGATGCTCCGGTACTTTCGAGGGCGGACATTGGAATTGCCATGGGTGCCATGGGTTCTGATGCTGCGATTGAAGCGGCGGATGTTGTACTGATGGATGATGATCCGTTAAAGATTGCGAAGGCAATCCGTATCTCCCGCAAATGTATGCGTATCGTTCATGAGAATATCTATTTTGCCATTGGAGTGAAACTGGTATTTCTCCTGCTGGGAGCTGTCGGAATCGCAAACATGTGGTTTGCAATTTTTGCAGACGTAGGAGTTATGGTAATTGCAGTGCTGAATGCGATCCGCGCACTGTTTGTTAAAAAATTATAAAATACAATCCCGGAATTTTTGTAAATGTGTCATTTCAAAAATTCCGGGATTATACGAATCGGAAAGGATTTATTAATGACAGACAATAAAAAGGAACAATTTGAAAGCTGCGAATGCAACGAAATCCATGAGGATCTGCTGAATATCGTAAATGAAACAATGCCGGAAGAAACGGAACTGTATGACCTTGCCGAGTTATTCAAAGTATTCGGTGATTCCACACGTATCCGTATTCTTTTTGTGCTTTTTGAGGCAGAAGTATGTGTCTGTGATCTTGCAAAAGTACTTAATATGACACAGTCAGCCATCTCACATCAGCTTCGTATTTTAAAACAGAATAAGCTGGTAAAAAACCGCCGGGAAGGAAAAACCGTATTTTATTCTCTGGCAGATGAACATGTGCGTACGATTATAGCACAGGGACAGGAACACATCGAGGAATAAAAACGTTATAGTTTACACTTGTATCTGTCGGAAGACAGTGATACAATAGAGCCAGAAAATAAAAGATTGATTTGCATGAGATGATGAGCCGAGCAAAAAGAAAACCATGAAAATGGTTTGCTTTTGTTCGGCTTTTTTTGATAAGAAAATCTATGATTTTTATCAAAAATATTTTGTGGAAACGATGTAAGAATAACACTTCGTGAGTAAAAAGGAGAGATTTTATGTATGATGTAATGATTATCGGAGCAGGGGTGACAGGCAGTGCCATTGCCAGAGAACTGATGAGAAGAAAAAGGAATGTAGCAGTACTGGAACGGTGCAGTGATATCTGTGAGGGAACGAGTAAAGCCAACAGCGGTATTGTGCATGCGGGATTTGATGCGACACCGGGGTCTATGAAAGCAAAGATGAATGTGCTTGGAAGTAAAAAGATGGAAGCACTTTCGAAAGAACTGGATTTTTCTTATAAGAGAAACGGATCTCTGGTTCTGTGTTTTGCAGAAGAAGATATGCCAAAGTTAGAGGAGTTACTGGAAAAAGCGGAGAAAAACGGCGTAGAAGGATGTAAGATCATTTCCGGTGATGAAGTGCGTCAGATGGAACCACAGATTTCCCGACAGGTGGTTGCAGCGCTTTATGCACCGGCGGGAGGTATTGTATGTCCCTTTGGACTGACCATTGCACTGGCAGAAAATGCCTGCGTGAATGGTGCAGAGTTTTTACTGAATCAGGAAGTACAGAACATTGTGAAAAAAGACGGTTATTATGAGATTCATACCCAGGATCATGTGTATGAGACAAAACTGGTGATCAATGCAGCCGGTGTGTACGCCGATGTGTTCCACAACATGGTCAGTGCACAGAAAATTCAGATCATCCCACGAAAAGGAGAATACTGTCTGCTGGACAAAAAAGTTGGAAATTTTGTATCACATACGATTTTCCAACTTCCGACGAAATATGGAAAAGGTGTTCTGGTCACACCGACGGTACATGGCAATCTGATGCTTGGACCGACGGCTGTGGACGAAGAAGATAAGGAAGATATTGCTACAACGGCAGAAGGTCTGGAAGATCTGCAGCAGCGCGCAGCACTCAGTACACCGGATCTGCCAAAACGCCAGACTATCACATCTTTTGCCGGTCTGCGGGCACATACAGAGAAAAATGATTTTATTATTGAAGAAGTATCCGATGCACCAGGATTTATCGATGTGGCAGGTATCGAGTCACCGGGTCTGACCAGTGCCCCGGCCATTGGAGAATATGTGGCCGGTTTAGTTGACAATTTACTTCCGGCAGAGGAAAATCCATCCTTTGTACCGACCAGAAAAGGGGTTGTGTGCATGGAAGAACTGAGTCTGGAAGAACGTCATGCTATGATTCAGAAAAATCCGGCTTATGCAAACGTGATCTGCCGTTGTGAGATGGTGACAGAAGGAGAAATCCTGGATGCCATTCACCGGCCCCTTGGCGCAACGACACTGGATGGGGTGAAACGAAGAACCCGTGCAGGTATGGGACGATGTCAGGCAGGTTTCTGCTCACCAAAGACCGTGGAGATTCTTGCGAGGGAGCTGGGATGCGATATCAGTGAAATTACCAAAAAAGGTGCAAAATCTACCTTTTTGACCGGATATGATAAGGAGGATCTGTAGTATGAAAACGAAAATAGCAATTATCGGTGGCGGACCTGCAGGTCTGGCTGCAGCAGTAGCGGCACATAAGGCCGGTGTAAAAGATATTCTGATCATCGAACGTGATGAACAGTTAGGCGGTATTTTAAATCAGTGTATTCATAATGGATTTGGTCTGCATACATTCAAAGAAGAACTGACGGGACCGGAATATGCAGCCCGTTTTATCGGGCAGGTAAAGGATCTGGAGATTCCGTATCTGCTGTCAACGATGGTGGTAGATATCAGTCCGGAGAAAAAAATCATCTGCATGAACCGGGAACAGGGGATGTTTGAAGTAGAGGCAGAATCCATTATTCTGGCCATGGGATGCAGAGAGCGTCCGCGTGGAGCGCTAAATATTCCGGGATATCGTCCGGCTGGTATTTATTCTGCGGGAACGGCACAGCGTTATGTCAATATCGAAGGCAGAATGCCGGGTAAAAAAGTAGTCATTCTTGGTTCCGGTGATATTGGTCTGATCATGGCACGCCGTATGACCTTTGAAGGCGCTAAAGTACAGGTAGTAGCAGAACTGATGCCATATTCCGGAGGTCTGAAACGAAATATCGTACAGTGTCTGGATGATTATGATATTCCGCTGAAATTAAGCCACACGGTTGTGGACATTCAGGGAAAAGACCGGGTGGAAGCGGTAACAATTGCCAAAGTAGATGAGCATTTAAAACCAATTCCTGGTACAGAAGAAACTTACGAATGTGATACCTTATTATTATCTTGTGGTCTGATTCCGGAAAATGAACTTTCCGGTAAACTTGGCGTGACTTTGAGCCCGGTTACCTCAGGCCCTGTGGTGAACGAAAGCCTGGAGACCAACATTCCGGGAGTATTTGCCTGTGGAAATGTCCTGCATGTACATGATCTGGTGGATTATGTATCTGAAGAAGCGGCAGCAGCAGGAACCTTTGCAGCAGAATATGTAATGAATCAGTTCGAGGAAGATGAGACAGAGATTCCGATTTCTCCGGAAGGCGGCGTACGCTATACCGTACCGACAACGATTCATCCGCATCGGATGCAGGACAAACAGATTGTCCGTTTCCGTGTCGGTGGCGTATACAAAGACAGCGAGTTATGTGTTTATTTCAATGATACCTGTATTATGCGTCTGAAAAAGAAAGTTATGGCACCTGGTGAAATGGAACAGGTAATTTTGCAGAAGAAAAAACTGCAGGAATACAGCGATTTATCCAAAATAACAATCCGAATCGAACAGGGGGAAGCATAAAAGGGAAACATCAGATTTTCCTTGCTGTTTATACCGGAGTAAAGTGAAAGGAATCAGTGATTAATATGGAACAGAAAGAACTAATTTGTATCGGCTGTCCGCTGGGCTGCAATCTGACGGTAGAGATGAATGGAGCAGAAGTGGTATTTGTCAGCGGAAATACATGTAAACGCGGAGATGATTATGCCAGAAAAGAACTGACAGATCCACGTCGAATTGTAACATCCAGTGTACCGGTGGAGCATGGCACATTGCCGGTGGTATCTGTAAAGACAGCGACAGATATTCCAAAAGGAAAAATCAGAGAATGTCTGCTGGCGCTAAAAGGAGTAAGACTTACTGCGCCGGTTCATATCGGGGATGTGGTGCTGGAAAATGTGGCACAGACCGGAGTAGATGTGGTGGCAACAAAAGAAATTGCATTAAAGTAGTCAGAAAGTGCATTGAAACGCTGCAGAAGATGGGGTAAAATAGATTTGTTCGTCAGTCAAATCTCAAGAAAATAAGAGAAAATCAAAGTGACTGACGAAAGTGTAATAAATAAAATTAAAAATCAGATTAATTTTTAGAATTATACAACGAACTACTATTTTGAGGAGAACATAGATATGGGGAAAAAATATATTATGGCACTGGATCAGGGAACCACAAGTTCCCGGTGTATTTTATTTGACCATGCAGGCAATATCTGTGGAATGGCACAAAAGGAACTGACACAGATCTATCCGCAGCCGGGCTGGGTGGAGCAAAATCCGCGGGAAATCTGGTCCACACAGCTGTCGGTACTGGCAGAAGCAATTGCGGTGACAGGAGCAACGCCGGAAGAAATAGCAGGAATTGGAATCACCAATCAGCGTGAAACGACAATTGTATGGAACCGTCATACCGGTGTACCGGTTTATAATGCAATCGTATGGCAGTGCCGCAGAACAGCGGAGCAGATCGATCGACTGAAAGAGGATCAGTTTGATGAGCTGATCCGGGAGCGGACCGGTCTGATTCCGGATGCTTATTTTTCCGCAAGTAAAATCGCCTGGATTTTAGACAATGTAGATGGAGCGAGAGAACAGGCAGAAGCAGGAGATCTGATATTTGGAACCGTTGATACCTGGCTGATCTGGAATCTGACCGGGGGAAGCGTTCATGTGACAGACTACTCCAATGCATCCAGAACGATGCTGTATGATATCCATAAATGCTGTTGGGATAAGGAAATTTTGGCAAAATTCAATATTCCGGAAAGCATGCTGCCGGAAGTAAAACCTTCAAGCTGTATCTATGGTTATACCGATCCGGGTGTTACCAGTGGAAGAATTCCGGTCTGTGGTGCAGCGGGAGATCAGCAGGCGGCACTGTTTGGCCAGAGCTGTTTTGCAAAAGGCGAAGGTAAGATTACATATGGAACCGGATGTTTCCTGCTGATGAATACCGGAAATGAACCAATTGCATCAAAAAACGGACTTCTGACAACGCTTGCTGCCTGTGTGGATGAAAAACCGGAATATGCGTTGGAAGGCAGTGTCTTTGTGGCAGGGGCGGCGATCCAGTGGCTCAGAGATGAGATGCGTATGATCAAAAGCGCCCGTCAGTCAGAAGAATATGCAGATGAAGTACCGGATTGCAAAGGGGTTTACGTCGTTCCGGCCTTTACCGGAATGGGGGCACCATACTGGGATTCCTATGCCCGCGGAACCATTGTCGGTGTAACACGCGGCTGTAAGAAAGAGCATTTTATCCGCGCAACGTTAGAGTCTATTGCATATCAGGCATACGACGTCATTGCGGCCATGGAAGAAGATGCCGGAGTGAAAATGACACATCTGAAAGTAGATGGCGGAGCCAGTGCTAATAACATGCTGATGAAATTTCAGGCTGATATCGCCGGAATCCGTACCGAACGACCGAAATGTATCGAGACCACAGCGCTGGGAGCAGCTTATCTGGCAGGACTGGCAGTGGGATACTGGAGCAGCAAGGAAGAAATTCAGAAAAACTGGAACCTTGGACGTAAATTTGAACCGACCATGGAAGAGGAAAATCGCCGGAAATTGCTGAAAGGCTGGCATCGTGCGGTGCGTTGTGCGCTTGCATGGTCCCAGGATGAAGAAGAGTAGAGTACAACGGTGTCTGGAACGATTCAGAAATGTTTCAGCAAACTGGTAAAATATCATCCGGTTTGGGATATGTAGCTGGAATGGTTTTAAAAAAGACCTTCCGGATATATAAATATAAGTAGATTTCCGGAAAAAGATGAAAAAATCCTTTATCTCTGTATCGTTTTCATGTATAATGATGCAGTTGAGAAAAAATATATGTAAAATGTACCAGAAAGATTTTCTGCATGGGACGTATTAAAACAGAACATCGAAGTGTACATGAAAGCCTGAAGGAGGATTATACATAATCATGAAAAAAGTAGAAGATTACGTGAGAAGTATTCCGGACTTTCCGGAACCGGGCATTATCTTTCGCGATATAACAACTGTTTTACAGGATCCGGATGGATTAAAACTTGCCATTGACGGATTAAAAGAGCGTCTGGATGGTGTTGATTTCGACGTGGTAGTCGGAGCAGAATCCAGAGGATTCATTTTCGGAGCACCGCTGGCTTATGAATTCGGCAAAGGTTTTGTACCGGTTCGTAAAAAAGGCAAACTTCCATGCGAGACAGTATCTGCAAAATACGATCTGGAGTACGGTTCAGCAGAAATTGAGATGCACAA
>CABRZK010000051.1 GCA_902475415.1 uncultured Eubacterium sp. | reverse complement strand
TGCCATCAGATGAAGCGCGATTTCAGGCATTGCAGCTGGAACCATTCCATAATGATAAATATCCGATACAGCACATTTTGCCAGGTCCGTATACATACGGGGAAGAGGAGGATGATTTTCATCGCCTGTTTTTTCATCTATTACCATTTGAAAAAGAGATTTTAAGGGTTCCTGAATCATCCATGCAGAATTTACCAATACATCCTGCAGCTTTTCTACCTGCCCTTTTTCAAAGGTATAACGCAGATCCTTGTCGTTGGCTATTTTTTGAAACAAAAATACTCCGATTTCTCCCGCCATGCGGGTATTTTCTGATTTGGCATGATCCAGGTGTTTGGTCCAGGAATCCAGTACCTCAATGATGGTGGAAATCAGACGTTCATCCCAGAGGACTGTCTCTTTCTGCTCTAACAAAAAAGCAAACAAAGCCTGCCAGGCATAGCCGGACGGCTTGGAAAGGCGAAACGGAATCAGATTTCCAGTACTCCAGTATTGTTCCCAGTTCTCTGCGGCGCGGCAGCAGGTGTTGATTAAAATGGCAAGTTTTCGTAACAGCTCATAGTTGTTTGCAGCCATCTTTTGTGTCAGCTTTTGATAAACTTCTTTTAAAGATTCCGTGCTGATAACCGTTAAGAGAATCTCATCTTTCCATATCCGCTCTACCTGTTCGCAGTCGAGAAGGTGGAAAATAAGCTCCTGATGGGTTGGAACAGCGGCAAAATCAGCCAGCCATCCGCGAAATAGCTTTCGGATGCGGAGAGAAGGGTGGAAATCGGCAAAAAACTGCTCATTCAGGGTATCATGCCGGTAGCGTTCAGTAAAAATATGGCTGACAACCAACTCTTCAAATACATCATGGCTGTGCAAATATCTTCTGGCATCGTTGCTCTGGAACAGCACACCACTTTTCTCCAGCTCAGAAAGTGCCTCGGAATCATCCGCTGCGAGAATCTCATAATAATAAATCTCATTTTGAAGCATTTTCGTGGTCAAAGAAATAAGAGCCGTTTCCCTTCTGGTTGGCAGATTGTCCTTCCGCTTCCGGTTGTTACGGATGATATCATTCCAGATCTTTTCCTCGAATGCCTCACGGTTCAAAGAACGCATCGATTCATCCTCGAGGTTTCCCAGAGCCAGATATAAGCCCAGATAGAAAGGCGCACAGAGCAGATCCAGCAGCCGCTTGTCCTGTGGCAGCTGAAAACCATAGGTATGGGATAAAGTGGACAGCTTATCAGAGTCAACCGGTTCGACATGATAGGTCTGAACCTTGCTGCCGTGTAATAGGGAGTTTTGAAAAGAATCCCGGTACGCGGTTCGGAGTGTCAGAATGATTTTCCATCCAGCGGCCATAAAGCGGTTCAGGATATCCTCAAACGTTTCCTGATATTCACAAACAAAAAACTTTTCGGCCGCATCAATATAGAGCACACGTGTGTCAGCCATTTTGTATACATCGATCACTTCATCCAAATTTAATTCGCCATAAGGGGTTAAAAAATTTAGGATATCATTCACATCCAGATCGGTACTTTTAAAAGCGAGGAATGCGCAGTCATTTGTAAGTCCATCCGTAAGTTGTTTTACCAGAGCCGATTTTCCGGAACCGGCAGCTCCGTCAATGAGCAAAACGGACATAGCTGAATTTAGAAACGATCTAAGGTTCAGCTGTGTATGTTCCAGCGCAATATCGTTTTCTTTGTATCTTACACTGGTGTGAATATGATCAAATATTTCTTTTTTGTGTTTTTCAAGATTTTCACAGCAGGTCTGTACGGCAGAGTCCACCTGAAAAAACACATTGCGGCAAATGGTAAGCTGCTTATCCTGCATCAACTGCGCTTCCAGATTGCTGGGACCCCGCCAGACAAGTTCAATGCCAAGCTCTTCAGCGGCTGCTTCCACCTTTTTCTGATAGGAGGGCCTGATATCGTCCTTTTTAGAACTGGGGGAAAACTCACGGCTGATATAGAAATAGAGTGTTGTAATACCCGGATATCTCTGTGCAGCTCCCTTGACAGCGTCGATCAGTTCTTGTTCCTTGGATGACATGGTAACACTGTCTGCATAGTATTTCGACTGGAAACCAATATAGCGATCGCCCACATGAATGGGATTTGTCTCAATATGGGGCTGGTTGAAGTAGCGGAAAATACCGTAGGGCTGCTGGAACTCATGGCAGAAGAGGTAGTATGTGAGAGATTCGAAGGCGTGTTGGGGATTGGTGGAGTATTTGTAGTTAAATGCGGTCCAGTTGACGGATGTTTGTGGGATCATGGGTGAGAGCCTCCTTTGGGTGGTGTGATAAGGGTATTGTAGCATAGGGGGGAAGGGGAGGGAAATGGGAAAAGCGGAGATTTGATGGAGTTATTGAAGGAATCAATGATTATGTGGATTTTCAAACAAGTAATATTGCGGATGTAGAAAAGGAATTTCATTGTGCAGTTGACGATTATCTTATATTTTGTAGTGAAGTTGAAAAGGAACCTGAAAAGGAATATAAAGGCACTTTTAATGTCAGGATTAAGCCAGAATTACATAAAAAACTGGCTTTTAAAGCGTTAGAAGATGGCGATTCTTTAAATAAAGCGGTAGAAAAAGCAATTGCTGTTTATTTATCGGATGCAGAGCAAATGATATAAATAAAGATATAAAAGAACTTGTGAAAATGAGATAAAAGAAAGCAATATTAATAATGCACAAAAATACCCAAACAAGATTATAGACTTTAAAAATTCTACTAGCATAAAGAAGGGATAGAAATGACAATGTTTAATGAATACTTTACTGGAAATTGTTCTATTTCGCTAGAAAATGTTAAGTATGAAAAGATAAATGAATTTGGGGGGAAATCAAATATATAATCGAATAGTAATCTCTTGCAAATAAAAAGAAGTTTATGTGTTAAAAAGGAGTATTGTAATGGCGGCTAATAAGAAAAATAATATTAATGTTGATAGACCAATAATTCAATCAAGTGGATACAATGGAAGTGAGCCTGTACATATTTGTCCGAATTGTAATAAGCCAAAACCAATCAGCGAATTTGGTTTCCGTAAAATGGGAAATGGTCAAATTAGAAACCAGTCCTGGTGCAAAGACTGTAGATAAAGCGGGGTGAAAACTCCGCTTTTATCTTATTAAATTAATTTAAGAATTTCCTAAACATTCCTTCCCACAAACTTCTATTGAATCCCCCCACAAACCGTAGTATAATAAACTAGACTTCGCATAGGCACAAATCCTCTAAAATCAGGGCGTGCCGGATGCGGACGCATGAAAGCGCGTTAAGAGACGCAGAATAAGAATCAAAAGCACGTGGAGTAAGCTGCCTGTGATCAATGTCATGGTCAGACGAAAGATGGAACATAGGATGGATCGAGATCGTATCCGGGCAGCCAGAAGGCGGCTCCGGGATGGCGAAGCATACCCATTGTGCACCTGAAAGCAGAGAAAGTGCAAAGGAGAGTGCGATATGTGGTATGTGATCCAGACACAGACAGGCAGGGAACAGGAGCTGACAGAATGCATCGAACGCGTTTTGAAAGGAAATGGATACCGCGCCTGTTTTGTGATCGAGCAGGAATGCGTCTGGCGCAATGCCGGAGAGTTTCTGGCTTACCAGAAACCGCTCTTTCCATCCTATGTCATCGCGGACACCGATACGCCGGAGGAATTCTTTCTGGCGTTAAAGCGGGTCCCGAAGCTTTCCAAACTCCTGCGGACGGACTGTGAATTCTGGTCGATTCGGGAAGAAGAGAAGAAACTGCTCTGCCAGATGATGGAGTTGGATGAATGTCTTGTCCGCCGCTCCTTTGTCACCCTCGACGAAGACGGCAACATCCTAACTGCCCAGGGACCATTATCCTTCTTCCTGGACAAGATTGTACGCAAGCGCATCCGCAAGCGGATCGTGACGGTTGAGGTCGAGCTTCTGGGAGAAAAGCGCAGGATAGAATTGGGAATCCGTCTGCCGGAAGATAAGTAAAAGAAAGGAACCAAAACACAAAAGCATGAATCAATTTGAGCAATACAAGCGCCTGATCAAGCTGGGATTTGCCCTGATATTGGTCGCGCTTCTGACAGGACTCTATGGCGTCATCTGGATTAACTGGTACAATAAGATCATCTGGGCGCCGTTCTTCCGCAGGGGTAACTGGATGATGATATTCATCTATGGACTCCTGCTTATTTTCTTTATGCAGCTGTACGGCGGATTTAAGATAGCGCTCCTGAAACGGGGCAATCTGATCTACTCGCAGATACTGGCGGTGGTAGTCACCAATATCATTACGTATTTCCAGATCAGCGTGCAGGATAAGAAATTCACGGCACCGGCGCCACTGGTGGTCAATCTGATAGGGGCGGTTGTCATCATCCTCGCGTGGACGATGACATTTCTCTGGCTGTACCGGGGCATGTTCCCGCCGAGAGAGCTGCTGCTGATCTCCGGCGATCACTCGGATTATCATTTGATTGAAAAAATGAATGCGCGGGAAGATAAATACATAATCAGCCAGATTGTCAGCTACCACGAAGGACCGGAACGCATCAAAGCGGAGATCGCCAAATACGACAGTGTGATTGTCGGAGATATACCGGCGCATGAGCGAAACTATATCATCAAATATTGTTTCGGCCAGAATATCCGGACATACAGCGTCCCGAAAATATCGGATATTTTACTTCGCAGTTCGGTGGAACTAAATCTGTTTGATTCGCCGCTGCTTTTATCGCGGAATAATCAGGGACTGCAGATTGAGCAGGAAATTATGAAACGGATCATCGACATCGTCGGATCACTCATCGGAATCGTTATCACGATTCCGATTTTTTTGATTGTAGGAATCTGTATTAAGATGACCGACGGCGGTCCGGTGATTTACCAGCAGACGCGCCTTACAAAAAACGGAAAGAAATTCCAGATATATAAATTTCGTACCATGGTGCAGAACGCGGAAGCAGATGGAAAGGCACGGCTGGCAAGCGAGGACGATCCGAGAATCCTGCCGATTGGCCGGATACTGCGGGCAACCCGCCTGGATGAGCTGCCGCAGATCTACAATATCTTAAAAGGCGATATGTCCATCGTTGGACCGCGCCCGGAACGCCCAGAGCTGGCGGCAGAACTGGAAAAAGAGATACCGGAATTTTCCTTCCGCCTGCAAGTCAAAGCCGGTCTGACCGGCTACGCGCAGGTGTATGGAAAATATAACACGACCCCTTATGACAAGCTGAAACTGGACTTGACGTATATACGCAACTATTCAGTGCTGGAAGATCTGAAGCTGATTATCATGACGCCGAAGATTATGCTGATGAAGGAAAGTACGGAAGGAGTCAAAGAAGAACAGCAATAACGGAATAAAAAGCTATAAACAGGAAATAAGACATGGAAAAACAACCAGATATACGCATTTTTATTGCCTGCCATAAGCCGACCTATGTACCGGAAAATCCAATTTTTTATCCGGTACAGGTGGGAACGGCGTTGACGGAAAAACGTCTGGAACATATGGCATATCGAGATAATGAGGGCGATAATATATCCGGGAAAAATCCGGATTACTGTGAATTGACGGCACAGTATTGGGCTTGGAAAAATATAGGCTGCGACTATTATGGATTCTTTCATTACCGCCGCTATCTGACGTTTCACAGGGTCTGCCCCGTGATGGCGAGTGGACGAATCCTTGGAAAACGCCAGCATCCGTATATAGAGCTGGATTCCGTCTGGGACGATCTGACACCATATTGGATGGAAGCCGAGTGGATGGTACAACAGATCGCGAAATACGATCTTTTGACCGTTTACCGGGAGCGGATCAATACGACGGTATACCGCCAGTACTGCCAGTATCATGAAGCAGAAGAACTGAATCATATGCTGGAGATTGTAAACCGGGTTTACCCGGAATATACAGATTCGGCAAAGGCATATATGAGTTCCAAAGATATCTATTATATGAATATGTATATCATGAAAAAAGAGCTGTTCCATACCTATATGGAATGGCTTTTTACACTTTTAGATACATTCGAGCAGGAGAGAAAAGAGATAAACAAACCGCAGGAACCAAGGCTGTATGGCTATCTTGCGGAGCGGTTGTTTGGTATCTTTTACTTTTACCAGAGGAAGAAAGGCATACAATGTGCCGAGCTTCCTTATCTTAAATTCTATCATACTGAACCGGGAAAGGAGGAAGAAGTATCGAATATACGGGAGTTTCGTTTAAAACCGACCAACTTAAAAATTAAAATAGATATGCGTAAGTTAAACCGTCTGTTTCCGGCAGGAAGTTTCCGGCGGGTATTGCTGCGCGGTTTTTTTTTGAAATAAAAGCAAAATCGAAGAAAGAGGAAAAGATATGAATTTGTTCTTAAAACGACTGGGCGGATTTTACAAATACCGCTTCCTGATGCAGCAGCTTGTCACAAAAGACATCAAGCTGAAATACCGCCGGAGCTTTCTGGGGTATCTTTGGAGTATTCTGAATCCGCTGATGGTTATGGTTATCATGGTAATTGTATTCTCCAATATGTTCCGGTCGGATATTACCAATTTCCCGGTATACCTGATTATCGGACAGACTCTTTATAACTTTATGAGTGAATCAACCACACAGGCGATCTTTTCCATCATTGGAAATGCGTCCCTGCTAAAAAAAACGTATGTACCGAAATATGTATTTACCGTCTCCAAAATCACAAGTTCCTTTGTAAATATGATATTTGCTCTGGGGGCACTTATTATCGTATTTATCGTGTGCCGGGTAGTCCCGAATGTATTCTTCCTGTTCATTCCGGTGATTCTTTTGCAGGAATATCTGTTCTGCCTGGGACTGGGAATGCTGTTAGCACAGGGATGTGTATTCTTCCGTGATATCCAGCATATTTACAATGCAGTACTGACCGCATGGATGTACCTGACCCCATTATTTTATCCGATCACCCTGCTTCCGGAGGCACTGCGGAAACTGGTTATGACCCTGAATCCGATGTACTTCTATATCACGCAGTTCAGACAGATCGTTCTGGAATGCCGGATGCCAGATTTGTATCTGATCATCGCCGGATTCGTGGCAGCAGGTATCGCACTTCTGGTCGGAGTGGGCGCGTTCTTAAAGACGCAGGATAAATTTATCTTATATATCTAGGAGGCAGAAATGGCATCGGACAAAGATACAATCATAAAAGTAACCAATGCGGCGGTCCGTTTCAATATGGCTTCCGAGCGCATCGATAACTTAAAAGAATATTTTGTAAAACTAATCAAACGGGAGCTCATGTTTCAGGAATTCATGGCTCTGAAAGATATCAATTTTGAAGTAAAACGCGGGGAAGCATGGGGCCTCATCGGAACTAATGGTTCCGGAAAATCAACCCTGTTAAAACTGATCTGCGGCATCCTGAAGCCGTACCGGGGCACGGTAGAGGTAAAGGGAAGTATCGCACCCTTGATCGAGCTGGGAGCCGGATTCGATGGCGAACTGACCGCAACCGAAAATATCTATCTGAATGGCGCAGTGCTTGGATACAGCAAAGAATTCATGGATGCACATTACGAAGAGATCGTCGAGTTTGCAGAACTCAAAGACTTCATGAATATGCCGATCAAAAACTATTCCTCCGGTATGGCAGCCCGTCTGGGATTTGCTATCGCCACGATCGTGCAGCCGGAGATCCTGATCGTCGATGAGGTACTGGCGGTCGGAGATGCGGCATTCCAGGAAAAATGCCAGGAACGCATGCATCATATGCTGGAAAATGGAACGACACTTCTCTTTGTCTCCCATACGATGGCGACCGTGCGGCAGCTCTGCGACCATGCAATCTGGCTGAACAAGGGAAATGTGGTTATGCAGGGCGAGGCAGAGAGCGTCTGCGATGCTTATATGGAAAGCCTGAATCTGCCGGAAAACGCATAAAAATCCCGCAAAATGCTGTAGATGAAAGGAATGTAATATACATGGAAAAACAAGCAGGACAGATCCCGGATATCCGGATCTATGTGGTCTGCCACAAACCGGCCTATGTGCCGGAAAACCCATATTTATACCCGATTCAGGTAGGAACGGCACTCTCCGGAACAAAACTTCCGGGGATGCTGCATGACGATGAGGGAGACAATATTTCCGAACGGAATAAGACATACTGTGAGCTGACGGCACAGTATTGGGCATGGAAAAACGAAGAGGCGGATTACTATGGATTTTTCCATTATCGCCGCTATCTGGCATTTGACCCGTCGCTCAATAAAGATGATGGATGGGGAAATATCGCCTATGACCGCATCTCAGAAGAAGCGATCGAGGAAATGAAACTTCAGCCGGAGATTATGCGCGATCTGATCACAAAATATGATGTGATCAGCGTCCGTGGCCGCCGATATCCGCGGATCAAAACAGAAGGAAAACCGATGGATGTGTACCATGAATATGGCATGGTTCCTTTCCAGCACCGGAAAGATCTGGATATTACCCTGCAGATCTTAAAGGAAAAATATCCGGCATTTGCACAGACAGCAGATTCATATATGCAGTCCGAAACCGCCCATGAGTGCAACATGTTCATCATGAAAAAAGAGATCTATAAAAATTACTGTGCATGGCTCTTTGACATCCTTTTTGAGGCAGAAAAACGGATCGACAGTATCTGGTACAGCGTGGAAGAATACCGGGTGATGGGATATCTGGCAGAACGCCTTTGCGGCATCTACTATGAGTGGCTGAAAACCCAGCCGGGAATCCGGGCGGGAGAATTGCCGAAAACCCTGTTCAAAGAGACAGCGCCGAAAGCGGTTCTGGAGCCGGTTTATCCGGCAGGCGTGCCGATCGTGCTGTCTGCCAACGATAAATTTTCACCGTATCTTGACATCATGATCCGCTCGGTGATTGTGAATGCCTCACCGGAGAGAGAGTATGACATCATTATTCTGTACAACGACATTTCTGAGAAAAATCAGCATCTGATTTCCATGGCAGCTAGGGACAAACAGAATATATCGATTCGTTTCATCCGAGTATGTGAATACTTCGATGCGGGCAAATTATTTGTCGATCAGCACTTGTCCGTAGAGACATATTACCGCCTGATCATCCCGGAAATCATGCCGAATTATCACAAGATTCTCTACCTGGACTGTGATATGGTAGCCGATCATGACGTAGCAGAACTGTATGATTTCGACCTGAACGGAGCTGTGATCGGGGCAGCAAAAGACATCGATGTGGCAGGACAGCTGAATCTGAACCAGAACAACTGGCAGACCTATGCGACCGAGATATTGGGTCTGGATAGCCCGTATGACTATTTCCAGGCAGGTGTCCTGATTCTTGATCTGGACGGACTCCGCAGGACGATGAGTTCAGAAGATATGATTCAGATGGCACTGACCCATTCCTATCGCTGTCACGATCAGGATATCCTGAACATCGTGTGCAAAAACAAAGTAACTTACCTGCCACAGCAGTGGAACACGCTGATGGACTGGCAGGAGATTGGACGCAGCCGTATGGATATTCTCAAGATGGCGCCGAGACAGCTCTATGAAGCATACACACAGGCGAGAAAACGCCCGTATCTGATCCATTTCGCTGGATACCAGAAACCTTGGGATGTGGTGGACTGTGATTTTGCGGAATATTTCTGGGAGTATGCGAAGCTGTCGCCGTATTATCCGATGATCCTGAGAAAAACGAAACGATGCCTGATGGATGAGAGAGAAGCGGAACTGTCAAGAATCGCAAGGATGGAGCAGAACGCGGGCATCCGGAAGATTGCCAATAAGGTGCTGCCGATTGGGAGTCGGAGGAGAGAACTTATAAAATATTTAATACAGATGAGAAAAAATGCTTAATATATAAAGCATTGAATTAAACACAAGTGAGAGGATACTAAGAAAAATACAATGTTGAGAAACGGAAAAAATAAACCTAAGATTTCTATTATTGTGCCGGTTTATAATGTGGAGCAGTATTTGGAGGAATGCCTTCATAGTTTAATACAGCAAACATTAATAGAAATAGAAATAATTTGCGTAGATGATTGTTCAAGTGATAATAGTGGAAATATTATAGATTCTTATGCCATTAAGGATCCAAGAATAAAACCGATACATTTGAAAAAAAATTGCGGGACAAGTTGTGCGAGAAAAAATGGGGTTATGCAAGCACAAGGCAGTTATATTATGTTTTGTGATGCGGACGATATGTATAAATCTAATGCATGCCAACGAATTTGGGAAGAAATGTCGGCAAATCCCGTTGACATATTACAATTCGGAACGGATGTCCGGTATGGAAAAACGTATACAAATTTGGAGAAGCAAAATCTTAAGAACGTTTTAAAACCTTATTGCAAGCAGTATTCTGGTGATTTATGCAAAGCCTGTTTTAAAGATAAAAATTGGAGCTTTACTTTGTGGAATAAAGCATATAATTCTGCAGTATGTAAAAAAGCATTTTTAGAAATTGACGATAAATATATTGTTGTTGCAGAAGATTTATATGCTTTTTTTTATATTAGCTTTTATGCTTCAAGATATAGAGGTATCGATGATAAATTATATATTTATAATTTTGGAATTGGAATTACTAATAATGAAAGATTCAGTTTGAAACAATTTCAAAAACAGTGTACAAGATTAGATGTTGTACATGGGTTAAATGCTTTTTCAGAAAAAAAGTTAGATCAAAATCAAAAGGAAATTATTCAGGGTATAAATAATAGTATAATCAATGGTATTATTGTCTTTCCATTTCAGATGCAAAAGAAGGATATAATTTATTAATTGAAAAATTAGGAATTAGTACAGTGATATCCAATATGGCTAAACAATACTGGGAGAAAAGTGAGGAATTGTTATCTCGTTTAACAGCAAGAGATAGGGAAATTCCAATTGGAAAAAAAGCAAAAAATATTGGTGTATATTACCATAGAATGAGAAATGGAGGAGTAGAAAAAGTCCTTTCTAAATTGCTATTTGTATGGAAAGAATTGGGCTACAATATAGTACTATTTACTGATGAGGAAGCAACTTCGGATGATTATGAGGTGCCAGAAAATTTGCCAAGAATTATATTGCCAAAATATACGAATTCTCAAGGAGAAAGGTATAAGAAAAGGGCAAATTATTGGGAAAGTATGATAAAAAAATATGAGATAGATACAATGCTATATCACTCATGTACATGCTGTGTTTTATTGTGGGATGTATGTTTGATTAAAGGTCTTAGATGTAATTTAGTTATAGAAACACATTCTATGTTTTGTGGTTCTATGTGGTATGATATTAAGTTTTCAAGTTATCTTCCACGAATTTATCGTATGGTTGATCGAGTTGTTTCCTTATCACAAGTTGATGTTGAATTTTGGAAAAATTATGCGCCCACTTATTTTATTCCTAACCCGATTGATTGTATCTCAAGAAAAAATATATCTAATAACTACAATTCACAAAATATAATTTGGGTTGGTCGCTTGGCTGAAGAAAAGAATCCATATGCAATTTTAGAGGCTTTTTCAATTGTACATAATGAATTACCATCAGCTACTTTAACAATTGTTGGAGATAATGATGATCCTTCTTGGATGCGTGGCTTGCAGGAACGAGCTAATCATTTGAATATTGAACAGAACGTCGAATTTTGCGGATATGAATTGGAAATAGGAGAATATTATCAAATGGCATCAATTTTTGCTATGACATCTTTAAGTGAAAGCTTCTCAATGGTATTAGCAGAAAGTAAGGAGTATGGGTTGCCAGCTGTGATGTTTGAATTACCAAATTTGGAACTTACAAGAGATAATAAAGGAATAATAGTCGTTCCGCAAGGTGATGTTTTGGCACTGGCTGATGGGATTATAAAATTATTGAAAGACGATTCTTTAAGAAAACAAATGGGAG
>CABRZK010000050.1 GCA_902475415.1 uncultured Eubacterium sp. | reverse complement strand
AGTATCAACGATGATCTTACGTCCTGTCAGACCTGCATCACCGTGAGGTCCACCGATTACGAAACGTCCTGTCGGGTTGATGAAGAATTTTGTCTCATCATCGATCAGCTCAGCCGGAAGGATTGGATCGAATACATATTTTTTGATATCCTCATGGATCTGCTCCTGAGTAACATCCTCGTCATGCTGTGTAGACAGAACAACTGCCTCTAATCTTCGGAGCACCGTTCTCATCATACTCTACGGAAACCTGAGTTTTTCCGTCTGGTCTTAAGTAGCTTAATGTACCGTCTTTACGAACTTTTGTAAGCTGAAGAGCCATCTTGTGAGCCAGGGAGATTGGGTAAGGCATTAATTCCGGTGTCTCGTTTGTAGCGTAACCAAACATCATACCCTGATCACCAGCACCTGTATCCAGATCATCTGTCAGAGCACCCTCTTTTGCCTCAAGTGCTTTATCAACACCCATAGCGATATCAGCAGACTGCTGATCCAGTGCTACCATAACAGCGCATGTATTTCCATCAAAACCTGTTTTTGCATCGTTGTATCCGATCTCGTTTACTGTCTCACGAACGATTGCCGGGATATCAAGCTGTGCTTTTGTAGTGATCTCACCTGTTACTAATACGAAACCTGTACAAGCAGCTGTCTCGCATGCAACACGGCTCATCGGATCCTGTGCCATGCAGGCATCCAGAATTGCATCAGATACGGCATCGCAGACTTTATCCGGATGTCCCTCTGTAACTGACTCAGAAGTAAATAATAACTTTTCCATAATTATCCTCCGTTCTTTCTCTCTAAATTCTAATCTAATTTGAAACGTGTGAACTCACTCAGTTCACATTATTGCAGTCATACTCTAAGTATGATACATTCCAAGAAGCCAAAAGTCAACCAACAGATTCCCCCGAAAATGTTGAACAATTCGCCTTCCCGAATAAAAAAACAGGCAGTTTTTGCAAATCTGCCTGTTTTTTGTTAATTTTTTATCATTCAATTTTTCATCTGTCACAGTCAGGAGTATTCATGCTCCTTCCCTGCCATTCCACAGAAATCTATATATTCTGTTTTAAACGGAATTTCTGAATCTCTTTCTCAGAGCTTACCTTTTCCATCATACCGCCAATGCCTCTGAACTTCTCATCAAAAGCTTCATATCCACGCTCGATATAATAGATATCATCTACGATTGTGATGCCATCTGCTGCCAGACCTGCAATAACAAGGGCTGCGCCTGCACGAAGATCCGGTGCACTGACTCTCGCTCCGTTGTAACGCTCTACACCATTGATGATTGCAATGTTGCCCTCTACTTTGATATTGGCCCCCATCTTTTCAAGTTCATCTACATATTTGAAACGATTTTCGAAAATACTTTCGGTAATCGTGCTGGTTCCTTCTGAAACACCAAGTACCACACCCATCTGTGGCTGCATGTCTGTCGGGAATCCCGGATACGGTAAGGTTGTTACCTGTGTGTGATGCAGTGGTTTGTTTGCAATGACACGTACCGCATCGTCAAACTCCTGAATCTCACATCCTACCTCGATCAGCTTTGCACTAGTTGCCTCCAGATGCTTCGGAATGACATTCTTTACAGTGACATCACCATGTGTGGCTGCCGCTGCAAACATAAATGTACCTGCCTCAATCTGATCCGGAATAATGGAATACTCCGTCTTGTGCAGTTTCTCAACACCGGAAATACGGATGACGTCTGTTCCGGCGCCTCGGATATTGGCTCCCATACGGTTCAGGAAATTGGCTACATCAACGACATGCGGCTCTTTTGCTGCATTTTCAATGGTAGTCTTGCCCTCTGCCATAGCTGCTGCCATCATGATATTGATGGTCGCACCAACGGAAACCTTATCCATATAAATATGTGTACCACAAAGACGCTCTGCCTTTGCCGCTACCAGACCATGGTGAATGTCAATCTCTGCACCCATGGCACGGAATCCTTTCAGATGCAGGTCGATTGGTCTGCTGCCGATGGCACATCCGCCCGGCAGAGCCACCTCTGCATCTTTATATTTTCCAAGTAATGCACCCAGCAGATAGTAGGATGCACGTATTTTTCTGATATACTCATTATCCACGCTTGTTTCGTGAATAGTTGAGCCATTGATTTTGACCGTGTGAACATCTAAACGTTCTACTGTCGCTCCAATATTTTCAATTGCCTGAAGCATAACATTGATATCACGGACATTTGGTAAATTATCTATCGTAACGGTCTCATCCGTCATAACTGCTGCAGCAAGAATTGCCAGCGCTGCATTTTTTGCACCACCGATTGCCACTCCACCGACTAACGGATTCCCACCTTTTATTACATATTGATCCATCTCGCACCTCTATGTTCCTATATTTAAACACGCTATTATAACTATATCTCAAAAAATTTGTCAAGAATTTTTTTTCATCTAAATTTCTTTTATTATAGCATACCTGATTCATCTAGGAAAGAAACTTTGCTTTATATTATTCAATTTCTCCCTTTTCGGTTCCATCAAACTCTTTTAACGCCTGTAAAACAGCATCCAGTGTCTGCTCTACGTTTAATTTGTATTCGTCAACGATCACATCCGCATACTTTTCATACAACACTATGCGCTCTTTGTACAGACCTGCCAGTGTCTGTCCCGGTTTTAATACGACACCACGACCTTTAATATTGCGCAGACGTCGTTCCAGCGGTTTCAGATTTTGTTTCAGATATACCACTGTTCCGATGGAGCGCAGATGCTCCATTGCTTCTTTTCCATATACCACACTGCCACCGGTGGCAATAACGCTGTGTCTGGTCTGAATCTGACTGTTTACCCGGTTCTCTACTTCGATAAATCCGTCAGTTCCTTTCTCAGCAATGATCTCTCGCAGCAATTTTCCTTCTGCTTTCTGGATCAGCAGATCTGCATCTACAAATTCATACCCTAATACTTTTGCCAGCACTACACCGATGGTACTCTTTCCTACACCCGGCATGCCTATCAGCACAACATTTTCTTTTCTCATCTCTCAACTAACCCTGTTATCTGTTATCTACTCTGCTGCCGCACTGCTGTCACTGTTATCGGCTGCAGTCGGTGCTGTGAATAAATTATCGAATTTTACTTTTGCCCATTCTTTATCGTCTACTGTAATCTTGACATCGTTTTTATAACCTTCCGTCACAGTCTGATATACCTCATCCTGGCGGTCACTGATAATGCTTTCTTTTTTCTTGGCTGTCGCATCCTCATCGAACTCGCTGTCAAGACGGATGATATAATAGCAGTCTGTACCTTCAATCAGATCAGATACGTCACCGGCTTTCATCTCATTGGCTGCTACGATTACCGCATCACAGAATCCGCCATCAGCTTCGCTCTTCTCATCGCTTCCGTAAGAGTAAGTCTGCACGTCATAGCCATATTCTTTTGCAGTTCCGTCAAAATCTGTCTTTGCTTTCTCTGCTGCATCATAAGCATCTTTCTTCACTACTGTAACCTGATCATCTGTATAAGTCTGCTGATTGCCACTGTCATCTGTATAAGTGGTCAGGCTGATTTTTACATAACTGAATGTCTTCTGTGCGGCTTCTTCATCTGATACATTAGTATCTGCTGTCGCACGGATTGCTTCACGCATTCTTTTTTCTACTGTCTGCAGGTACAGATAACGCTCTACATATTCCTGTGTAGCGCCAACTTCTTTGATGGCTGATTTGGAATTGTCAGAGATAAACTGCTCCGCTGCTTTCTTGATAGCTGCCTTGTCGTCATCTGTGACCTCTACACCATAATCTGCCATATGCTGCTCCAGCAGACACTGTGTCTCAATCTCATCCAGAACATTTTCTTTTACTGAATCCTGCATGTTTTTGCCATCCTTGGCATAAGAGTCATTGGTCCAGTAATCCTCTCCATAGTAAGAAGCGAAGATACTGTCATAATTTGCCTGCTGCATACGTGCTGCAAAATTAGCATATCCCATGCTTACCTCGATGGCATCTGCAGAATCACTCTTCATCGTGATCACATTTGCATTCTTGTTGATTCCACATCCACTAAGTGTCATGGATCCGATCATCATACTCATTAAAATAACTGCTGCAAATTTCTTAAATTTCATGGTTGCCTCCATCTATTGCTACCCGTGGCTTGTCAAGTATTACTGCCACGGACTGTAACTTTCTTTTTCCATTTGTCAAGTATACCCTAGAATACCCACCACTGCAACGTTTTTCTCCAATTCACTCGTACAGATTCTCTCTGTTACAGACATGCTCGCATGTATTTCTATGCTTCCAGAAGCATTTCCCGGCAATCTGCCAGCACAGTCTTGATCACTGTCAGCGTATCCGGACTGTTTTTCTGTTTGCGATAATACAGACATGGTTCCTTTTTATCCGGAATAAACGACAGGAGTGGTTTATTTTTGTCCATAAGCACTGGCAGATTTGCCACGTTAAGTTTTGCCCGTTCAAACATACGGAACGTGATACCGTCAGCATTTTCCTTAATCTCCACCAGATAAACTTTATGAGCATCTGCCTTGATCTGTGCAACGGTCAGCAGATTCTGTACACTCCGTGGCGGCTCTCCAAAACGATCGATCAGCTCATCCAGCATCTCATCCTTTTCTTCCTCGTTTTCAATGGCTGCGATTCGCTTGTAAATATCAAGTTTCTGGTATTCATTCACGATATAACTGTTCGGTATATACGCATCCAGTTCAATATCAATTGAAGTTTCAAAGGATTCTTCCACAACCTCACCTTTCGCTGTTTTGACTGCCTCATTCAGCATTTTACAGTACAGATCGTATCCGACTGCCTCCATATGACCGTGCTGCTGTTCTCCAAGCAGGTTGCCGGCACCACGGATCTCCAGATCCTTCATGGCGATCTTGAAACCACTTCCAAGATCCGAAAATTCCCGGATCGCAGACAGACGCTTTTCTGCTACTTCTTTGAGCATCTTGTTGCGGCGGTACATCAGAAATGCATACGCCGTACGGTTCGATCGTCCGATTCTTCCTCGAAGCTGATACAACTGGGAAAGTCCCAGATTGTCCGCATCGTGAATGATCATGGTGTTAACATTTCCTATATCCAGCCCTGTCTCAATGATTGTGGTGGACACAAGGACATCAATCTCTCCATTGATAAATCCATACATGACACGTTCCAGTTCACGCTCGCTCATCTGTCCATGGGCATAAGCCACTTCCGCATCCGGCACCAGTTCGGAAATCTTTGCCGCCACTTCCGCAATCTGATTCACACGATTGTATACATAGTAAACCTGCCCGTCTCTGGCCATTTCACGTTCAATCGCTTCCCGGATCATTTCCTCATCGTATTCCATGACGTAGGTCTGAATCGGCATACGGTCATGCGGCGGTTCTTCCAGTACACTCATATCCCGGATTCCGATCAGACTCATATGAAGTGTCCTTGGAATCGGAGTCGCCGTCAGGGTCAGCACATCCACGTCTTTTTTCATCTGTTTGATTTTTTCTTTGTGAGCCACACCAAACCGCTGCTCCTCATCGATGATCAGAAGCCCCAGATTTTTGCATTCCACATCTTTGGAAAGCACCCGATGTGTACCTACCACGATATCTACCAGACCTTTTTTCAGACCCTCGATGGCTGTTTTCTGCTGTTTTGGCGTACGGAACCGGCAAAGCAGTTCCACATTGACCGGAAAATCCTTCATTCGCTGCGCAAAGGTATTGTAATGCTGCTGTGCCAGGATAGTGGTAGGAACCAGATAAATGACCTGTTTTCCCTCCTGCACTGCCTTGAATGCCGCACGGATCGCCACCTCAGTCTTGCCAAATCCCACATCTCCGCAGATCAGACGATCCATGATCTTCTTGCTTTCCATATCCGATTTGGTAGCTTCGATGGCCAGGCGCTGATCCTCCGTCTCTTCATAAGGAAACATTTCCTCAAATTCTCGCTGCCATACGGTATCCGGTCCGTATTGAAAGCCTTCTTTGTTCTGGCGCACGGCGTACAGTTCCACCAGTTCCTGCGCCACTTCCCGTACCGCTTTCTGTACCCGGTGACGGGTTTTGGTCCACTCCTGGCCGCCGAGACGGTTCAGTTTCGGTTTTTTCGCATCGGCTCCGGCATATTTCTGAATCAGATCCAGCTGCGTCGCAAGTACATACAGATTGCCACCTTTGTCATACTCGATCTTCATGTAATCCCGCATGGTTTTGTCGACTTCGATTTTTTCTATTCCACGGAAAATACCCAGACCATGATTTTCATGAACCACATAATCTCCGGGTTTCAGATCAGAAAAGCTCTGAATCCGCTCTCCCTCATAGATTTTCTTCTTTTTCCGTTTCTTCTTTTCCGCGCCAAAAATATCGGTCTCTGTCAGAACAACAAATTTGATGTCCGGATATTCAAATCCCCGTTTCAGTTTGCCATACAGCACCAGCACTTCACCGGGCTGTACCTGACGGTCTGTATCTTCTGTAAAAAATGCATTCAGATCTTCCTGGCGCAGGTCATCCGCCATTCGCTCTGCCCTGGTTCTGGAACTACAAAGCAGAATGACCCGGTACTGACGCTTTTTATAATTATGAAGATCCTTCGACAACAGTTCAAAACTGCTGTTGTAGGCATTCACAGAATGTACCTGTACGAAAAAACTCTGCGCCGGTGTCAGTCCCTCTGCCCGCAGCTCCATGGCAGAAATCATGACGCATCCCATACGCTGCATTTCCGCTGTGACGGCTTCATGTGTATACAGGATATCTGCCTGTCCCGGCAGGATATATCCCTTTTCCATTCGCTGCTGCATACTGTCAGAAAACTCTTTTTCCACAGCGCCTGCCTTTTCCAGACATCTGGCCGGTTCGTCCACAAATATAAGAAGTTTCTGCTCTCTGTGCTCTGCGCAGCGGGAAGCAAATTCCATGAAACTTACCGTGTCCTGATAAAAGTATGTCAGGTAACTTTCCGCTGCCCGAACACTGCCAAGTTCTTCCACCTGCTCCTGTACAAGTTTTACCGATTCTTCCAGACGATGTGCTTCTTCTGTCTTCATTTCCCCGCGATACTTTGCAGCAAGACGTGCTCCTTCTTCCTGAATGCGCTTCATGCCGGCTTCCTGCTGCGCTCTGGTCAGAATCAGCTCCGCCGCCGGATAGATCACTATTTCATCCAGCGTATCCACGGATCTCTGGCTGTCCGGATCAAAAGTACGGATAGAATCTATCTCATCTCCCCACAGTTCAATTCGAAAGGGCTGCTCCTCCGTCAGCGCAAAAATATCCACGATACCACCACGCACTGCAAACTGTCCCGGCGCATCCACCTGGTATACACTTTCATATCCCATTCCAACCAGATGCTGACGCAATTTTTCCAGATCAAGACTGTCCTCACTCTTTAATTTCAGCAAAAATCCGCGAAAGACTTCCGGTCGTATCAGTCGATCCATCAGCGCATCAAAGGTTGTGATAATCGCTGCATCTTCCTCTTCCACCAGCGCCCGATATGCCCGGACACGCTCCTGTGTCAGCGCATTTCCTCTGATATCCGACTGATAAAACAGAATATCCTTCGGTGGAAAATAAACAGCTTTCTGGTCAAAATAATGATATGCATCCAGAAGTTCCCTGGCTTTCTGCTCGTTAAATGTGACAATCACCCGCTGTCCTTTTCCGTGATTGACACCATATATCATATGTGGTTTCTGTGCATCCATACAGCCGGACACTGAGATCACAGTTCCGGTCTCACCTGCATAATGTTCCAGTTCTTCAAAACTATTCAGTTCATGTAATGGCTGTACAAAAGCATCCATGCCAACACTCCTTTTTCTGATTTCGAATCTTCTCCACGCCACTCTGCGTCAGTATCCGTCTCTTCGTCAGGATACCTTTTTGCGGTTATACTGATTCATGGCTTCATCGATACATCCCTGAACCATGAGACTTACTGCATCCACCGCATCTTTGACGGCATCTTCAAATTTTTCACGATCCTCCGGCGAAAATCTGCCCAGCACATGATCTGCCAGATCCCAGCCTGCCGGCTTTTCACCAACACCTACTTTTACACGTTCAAACTGATCCGTTCCTGTTTTGGCAATAATATCTTTGATTCCGTTATGTCCCCCTGCGCTTCCTTTTTTACGGATGCGCAGGTTGCCCGGAGCCAGACTGATATCATCAAATACTACGATCAGTTCTTCTGTCGGATTCAGTTTATAGAAATTTACCAGTGCGCTGACACTGTCTCCACTCAGATTCATATAAGTCTGTGGTTTTGCCAGCATTACTTTCTGTCCCTCAATGTAACCGGTTCCGCAAAGGGCATTTCCTTTTTTCATATTCAAATCTATGTTATATTTATCCGCCAGTGCATCAATCACATCGAATCCTGCATTATGACGGGTTTTTTCATATTTTGCTGTCGGGTTTCCAAGTCCTGCGATCAAGAACATTGCTTTTCCTCCTGCTTTCTTTTCAAGATTTTGCATGCAAAAAGAAGAATCCCGCTGCAATGCAGGATTCTCCTTTTTTGTGCAGTTGTGGATAGTATACCACAATTATTTATGCTTCTGCAATTTCTTCACAATATTTTTGCATGATCAGTTCCTGAATCTGATTCCTTGTGTCGGAATTGATCGGATGTGCCACATCCCTGTATTCCCCTTCTGCATTCTTCCGGCTAGGCATTGCAATAAATAAACCCTTCTCGCCCTCAATGATCTTGATGTCATGTACTGCAAATTCGTTATCAATCGTAATAGATACGACAGCCTTCATTTTTCCTTCTTTATCAATTTTTCGAATTCTCACATCTGTAATATTCATACTTTCTTCTTCCCCTGTGTTTATTACTTTCTTCACAGCAGGGCGGTTCGTATGCTAAGCTGCCACATCAATGTTGGTCCTTTCCGTCTGCCGTTTTCAGCGTACTACATGATGTAACGCTCATTGTGTCCACGCACAATTTTTATCTCATCTTCGCCGCATAAGTATGTATTTGCGCAAATTGTATCACGGCTCTCCACAATACAATTCTCAATATGCGTATTGTCACCGATGTAAACATCATTCAAAATAATTGAATTTTTGATTACGCAGTTCTTTCCTACAAATACCTGTTTGAACAGTACAGAATTCTCTACTGTTCCGTTAATAATACATCCGCTTGCAATCAGACTGTTGCGGACTTCGGCGCCTACGTTGTATTTGGCAGGTGCCAGATCATCCACCTTGGAATATACATATGGTTCCTGGTGGAAGAAATAGTTGCGGATCTCCGGTTTCAGGAAATCCATATTCGTCTGATAATAAGATTCCACACTGGCAATATTGCTCCAGTAGTCCTCTAATTTATATCCGTAAATCTGTTTCAGATTTTTATAACGGATCAGAATATCGGTTACAAAGTCAAACCGATGCTCCTCCATGCTTTTTTCCAGCATCTCGATCAGCTGTCTTCTGCGCAGTACATAGATACCGGTGGAAACCGTATGGGATTGTGCCACCATCGGTTTTTCCTCAAAATCTACGATTCTGGATTCTTCGTTCATCTGTACCACACCAAAACGGCTGACATCCTCTGTCGCCGGAACATCTTTGCACACAATGGTGATATCTGCTTTCTTCTGAATGTGATAATCAAGTACCTTATTATAATCCAGCTTGTATACACAATCTCCTCCAGCCACGATGACGTATGGCTCATGGCTCCGTTTCAGAAAGTCAATATTCTGAGCCAGGGCATCTGCGGTTCCGCGATACCAGTTACCATTATCTGAGGTGATGGTAGGCGTAAAGATATACAGTCCGCCCTGTTTTCTGCCGAAATCCCACCATTTGGAAGAATTCAGGTGTTCGTTCAGGGAACGGGAATTATACTGCGTCAGTACTGCCACACGCTGAATATGGGAATTACTCATGTTACTCAGTGCAAAATCAATCGCACGGTATCCGCCACCAACCGGCATAGCTGCAATGGCGCGCTTTTCGGAAAGCTCTCTCATTCTGTAATTATTACCACCTGCTAAAATAATACCTAATGCTTTCATTATTTGCCACCTGCCTTAACAATATATTCCCCGCTGTCAAGGACTCCATCCGGATAATCCTCCGGTGTTGTCACACCAGCAATTGCTGTATTTTTACCAATCTGTACATTTGGCGGAATCACGGATTTCTCACCGATGGTAACAAGACCAAATGCATATACACTCTCTTTTAATTTATTCGGTTTCTCTTCACCGATACCAAGTACGGCTCCATCTCCGATCACACAGTCTTCGGCAATGATTGCTTTGTCGATCACGACATTTTCACCGATGGTAACACCTTCCATAATAATGGAATCACGTACCACACTGCCCTTTCCGATAGTTACATTGGCGCCAATGACGCATCCATGTACCTCACCATAGACCTCGGTACCCTCACCGATGATACTCTTGTCCACTTTGGCATCTGCCGCGACATACTGTGGTGCAAGCACATCACTCTTGGTATAGATCTTCCAGTATTCTTCATACAGGTTAAACTCCGGTATCAGGTCGATCAGCTCCATATTGGCTTCCCAGTAAGATCCCAGGGTACCTACATCTTTCCAGTATCCATTATACTCATAGGCGAAGATGCGCTCTCCTTTATCAAAGCAATATGGAATCACATGCATACCAAAATCACAGTTTTCCACATTCTCATTGGCAATCAGTGCTTCTTTCAACGCTTTCCAGCTGAAAATATAAATACCCATGGATGCCAGGTTACTCTTTGGCTCTGCCGGTTTCTCCTGGAATTCACGGATTCTGTGCTCCTCATCAGCCACAACGATACCAAAACGGCTTGCCTCCTCCATTGGAACCGGCATAACGGCAATGGTAACATCTGCATGATTCTGCTTATGGAAATCAAGCATCACTTCATAATCCATCTTATAGATATGATCACCTGACAAAATCAGGACATATTCCGGATCATAGCTGTCTATGTATTTCATATTCTGGTAAATCGCATTTGCGGTACCGGAATACCATTCACTTCCGCCGCTTTTTTCGTAAGGCTGAAGTATCGTAACACCACCGTTATTACGATCCAGATCCCACGGAATACCAATGCCGATATGTGTATTCAGACGCAATGGCTGATACTGTGTCAAAACACCTACCGTATCTATTCCGGAATTAATACAGTTGCTGAGTGGAAAATCGATGATACGATATTTTCCTCCGAACGCAACAGCCGGTTTTGCAACATTTGCGGTCAACACTCCCAGACGGCTTCCCTGTCCACCGGCCAGAAGCATTGCAATCATTTCCTTTCGAATCATTTAAATCACCTCTTGTCGATAACAGCTTCGTTATTTTGTAACTCATACTATTATCTATAAATTAAATTTGATAGCAAAATTATAACATATTTTTTTCTTTGTGTGCACTATATTTCACAATTTTCCGAAAAATTATCGGCATTTTTCGACACTTTCCACAACTGCTGGTCTTACCACACGAGTGAACCGGGGAAAGCCTATTTTACATTGCCAAGTTTAAAGCAATGGGGTATAATGTGCTCAGGCAATGGGCAGCCCTGTTTTGTATGACAGAACTGCTGATAAAAGAAAATTTTTCCCAAATATACAGGTGGTAGATAATTATGTACAAAATCGATTTTAAGAAACCAATTCATATTCATTTTATAGGAATCGGCGGTATCAGCATGAGCGGTCTTGCCGAGATTTTATTAAAGGAAGGCTTCACCGTATCCGGTTCTGACAATAAGGAATCAGACCTGACCAGACAGCTGGAGCAGAACGGAGCTACCGTTTATATCGGTCAGCGAGCTGCCAACATTCAGCCTGGCATTGACCTTGTTGTATATACCGCAGCCATTCATCCGGACAATGCTGAATGGAAAGCCGCACAGGATGCCCAGATTCCAATGCTGACCCGTGCAGAATTCCTGGGACAGCTGATG
>CABRZK010000049.1 GCA_902475415.1 uncultured Eubacterium sp. | reverse complement strand
GATGTGCATCTTTTTCATAGGTATAATGCACATCGTTGGTCGCCACCAGATCAATACCAAGTTCCTGATGCATCCGTAGCAGCTGCTGATTCACTTTCGTCTGTTCCGGAATTCCATGATCCTGTAATTCCAGGAAAAAATTGCCCTTTCCGAAACATCTTTCATATTTTAATGCCGTTTCTTTTGCCTCTTCATACATACCACGGTTCAGATAACGCTGCACTTCTCCCGCCAGGCAGGCAGACAGTGCAATAATTCCTTCGTGGTAAGTCTCAAGTACTTCCATATCCACACGGGGACGGTAATAATATCCATCCACAAAGCCCTTGGAGACGATCTTCATCAGGTTCGCATAGCCCTGATTATTCTCCGCCAGCAGCACCAGATGATAATAACGGTCCTCACCCTTGGTCTGTTCCCTGTCAAAACGTGACCCTGGAGCCACATATACCTCACAGCCCAGAATTGGATTGATTCCCGCTTCTCTGGCTGCGCGGTAAAAATCGATCACTCCATACATGACGCCATGATCCGTGATCGCTCCGGCCGTCATCCCAAGCTCCTTGATCCGGCTGACATATTCCTTAATTTTATTCGATCCATCCAGCAGACTGTACTCCGTATGAACATGTAAATGTGCAAATGCCATATCTTCCCTCTTTCTGCTCCTTTTCTATTTCATAAGCTCCCGAAAACTTCGGCAATTCAATTCGAACGAATGTGAAACTGGTACAACGCAAACTGACATCTTCTTCTCAGAATCACTGCACATCTGCACTTCATTCCTGTCCAATTTCGAAAGCACAGTATCACAAAACATTTGTTCCCTTTCGTTGTCTATCATACCACATTATCTCAGACTGGGAAAGATACTTTTTCCACTGAAAACAGAACCTCATTCCTGAAACAGTTGTTTTTTCGGTAAATATCTGGTATTTTCATAAGATAAAGGAGAGGATTGATCAACTTATGAAAAAATTTAGTTATTTTATAAAAAGTCTGTTTCCCGTCATTCTGGTTTTTATTCTGCAGATTGTAGCCATGATTCCAACAATGGCATTCTATCTGCTGAAATCCACTGTAAACGGCGGTGATTTTCTATCTAACCTTGCAGGACTGACATCCAATCTGGAGTATCTGCAGACGCTGAATATTGTATATGCTGTTCTGGCTCTGTTTGTTTTTGGCATCTGGTACTATCATGTCTTTGTAAAGCCGTTCCGCAATCGTCCGAGAAAGCAGCCTGGTGGATACAGTTTTCATACCATCGTGTCTATTATCTGTCTCGGTATCGGATTGCAGTATGTAACAACACTGATCACCGATGCCATAGGTATGTTGCATCCGGAACTGATCAGCAGATACAATGCCGAAATGTCTGCCCAGGGATATGAACAGATTTCGATAATGCTTCTTGTATATTCCGTTCTGCTGGCTCCGATTGTAGAAGAACTTGTCTTTCGTGGACTGGTCTTTCGCTTTGCCCGACATGCGATGCCCTTCTGGCCGGCAAATATCCTGCAGGCTGCCTTATTTGGATTCGTACACCTGAATCTGGTGCAGGGCATTTATGCTTTTGCAATGGGACTGTTCCTCGGATGGATCTGCCACCGGGGACGCGGTATCAAATACTCAATCCCGGTACATATCGTGTTCAATATCATCGGATGTCTGTTCTCCGATCTGATTGAAGTAACGCTGACCTTAAGTTTCCCGCTTTTTGCAGGAATCGGCATCCTACTGACGATTTTCGCGCTGTGGCTGTTCTACACGGACTTCCAGACTGCAGATTAATGTGGTGATTTTTTATGTCTGAAGACGAAAACGGAGAAATTTTTCTCGACAGCTAGACGTTCACTACCCTCACTTCGCAGCAGTTTTATCGCTCTCGTTCCCGGCTCCCATAAAAACCGGGTCGCCTCCCACTCACGTAAAACTCTGCGAAGATCGGTCGTTCACTTAATCGCTTGTCGAGAAAAATTTCTCCGTTTTCGTCATTTCAGTTACTAAAAAATTCCACACTTCGTTTCAGTTCTCTTTTCAATCTGCAACACAAATATACAGTATGTTACTGACTGCATCTTCTCTGCCGGTGTGGATCACATAATCACACAGTGCTGCGTTTTTGAGCTCGTTTTCCAATGAGACCAGACGCAGCATTTTTTCATGATTATCCATATCTTTTTCCAGGATGCTTTCAATCATCTGTTCACGCTTGCATTTGCAGAATATGATAACCGTCGGATAGTGGCGTTTCATGGCAATGGCTCCGCTTAAGTCCATGGGCATTACCACGTAGTTGTCACCCTGCATCAGTTCTGTGATATCTTTCCATTTCGTTCCATAAGCATATCCCGCATAACGTGTTGTTTCGATAAATTCTGCACGATCCCGGATAAATTCTTCTTCCGTGATCGTGGTATGGATACTGTCAGATACTGTTTTTGTCGTATACGCTTTCGGCACCACAAAATGACCCGTTTTGCACAGTTCTTTCACAATTTTATTTTTACCAGAACCACTTGGTCCCACCAGGGCAACCACGCAGGGTGTTTTCGGCTCTACCCGATCCTCGATCATGGAAGATTTGATCTGATCCAGCAACTGGAAGAATTCCTCATAATTATGAACTGCCAGAAGTCCGGTCAGTTCCCGGTTCCATGGGCGACGCATCAGCACCGGAAAACGGGCACTGCTTTTTAAAATATTGCGCGGGCCGTCATCCAGTGTAATATCTACCTGAACCACCGATTTCTGAAATCCCATAATGATATTTTCATCCGGAAAATCCGGAAAAGCTGCCTTGATCTGCTCCACGCGTTTTGACATAAACTGCGGATATACCGCAGTCACGATATATACAATTCCCTTGGTCTGCAGTTTGCGGATGAATGCTTTCGCTTCGTCGGACACCCGCTGCATCTCGTACAGACGTGGATCATGATAGTATTTTTTGATTACGGACGCCCGTCCGGTATTTTCCCAGGAATCAATATCTTCCAGCGTCAGTGGCGGATCAAACTGATATTCCTGATTGGCCAATTCTATGGCACAGTCGTTTAATGGGGATATGACATCATCCCAGTCTATTCCAAATGTAAGCATGTTTCCTCCAATCACCCGGAAATGAACTCTGATTTGTACAATATGATGTACTGCTCTTGAAAAGTAACTTAACTGTACGATTTCTTCAGATTTTAACTGTTTTCTTTGCTGTCCTGCTTCTGGTTATAGAAAAACATCCAGACTGCCATTCCGATAATGATCACATATCCCAGTACACTGAACCGGTCCGGAATCTGATGGAATAATACAAAACCAATGATTGCCGAGAAAATGATCTGTGAGTAATCATAGACAGAGATTTCTCTGGCCGGTGCATGATAATAAGCTGCTGTAATGGCGAACTGACCTCCTGCTGCCGCAACGCCGGCGCCCAGCAGAACAATTCCCTGCCACATACTCATAGTGTGGTAATTCAGCAATAAATACGGTAACGTCACCAGACAGGAGAATCCGGCGAAAAACAGTACCACTGATACACCTTTCTGTCCCCTCTGTCCCAGGACACGCACCATCGTGTAGGCGATTCCCGCACACAATCCGCCGCACAGACCAATCAGGGACGGCACCAGATTCATATTTAAAAAGGTCGGCTTGATAATAAACAGACTGCCGATAAATGCTCCGCAGACTGCCGTCACCTGAATCGGGGTCAGTTTTTCTTTCAGAATCAGGAAGGAAAACAAAATGACAAAAAACGGTGACATTTTATTCAGCATCGAAGCATCCGAAAGCACCAGATGATCGACCGCATAAAAATTACACAGTATTCCGATCGTTCCAAATGCTGCCCGTAACAACATATACTTCCAGTTGCCCTTCTCCACCTGAAATCCTTCTTTGTTCCGAACCATCATGGCAAGGGCGATAATAAATGCCACCAGATTTCGGAAAAAGCTTTTCTGTACCGAAGGCAGATCCCCTGCCATTCGCACAAACATATTCATAAATGCAAAGCAAAGTGCTGACAATATGATAAATAAGATTCCCTTGTACTTTACTTTCTGTTTCATAATTTACACCTGCCTTCTGCTGCTTATCAATTCTGGGCGTTGATTTTTTCTGCCAGTTCTTCCAGATATTCCCAACGCTCCATTTTATGTTCCAGCTCTGCCTCGGTCTGTTCCCGCTCCTCCGTCAGTTCTGACAGGCGCTTAGAATTGGTGGCATTTGCCACCATCTCAGCATCCAGAGCTTCCAGTTTTTCCTCCAGATCCAGGATATCCTGCTCTATGGTCTCGTATTCCTGCTTTTCTTTATATGTAAACTTCAGCTTACGCTCCCGGTTTGCACGGTAATTATCATACGCCTCACGACCACTACCCGGATTTTCTGCACCTGCAGAACCAGATACGCCTGTGGTTGACGGTGCAACGGTATCTTTCAAGGATAAGCTGCTCTGTGCTGCCTCACCGGCCTTCAATGCATAATCGGTATAGCCGCCTTCATACTGCTTCAGTACGCCACCCTCTTCAAAGGCAAAAATGCGATTCACGGTACGATCCAGAAAATACCGGTCATGGGATACGATAATGACAATTCCCTGATAATGATCCAGATAATCTTCCAGTATCGTCAATGTTGAAATATCCAGGTCGTTGGTTGGCTCATCCAGAATCAGCACGTTTGGTGATTCCATCAGGACACGCAAAAGATTCAGTCTGCGCCGCTCGCCTCCGGAAAGTTTTCCGATCAGACTGTACTGTGCCTGTGGCGGAAATAAAAACCGCTCCAGCATATTGGATGCACTGATCAGACCGTCTTCTGTACGGACAAATTCTGCTGTCTCGCGGATATAGTCGATCACACGCATATTCGGATCCATATAGGCGATTCCAGCCTCTTTACTTGTCTCAATTTCCTGAGAATAATATCCGATCTTGATGGTCTGACCAACCTTGATGGTTCCGCTGTCCGGCTCTTCTCTGCCCGCCAGCATTTTCATCAATGTAGTCTTGCCGCAGCCGTTGGTTCCCACGAAGCCTACACGGTCATTTTTCAGAAATATGTAGGAGAAATCCCGGATAAACATATGATTTCCATAAGATTTACTGATACCGTCAATTTCAATGGTCGTATTGCCCATACGGGTGGTGATGGAACTCATGGATACCTGTCCGTCGCTTTGCGGTCCATGCTGGTTTTTCATTTCTTCGTATCGTTCCAGACGGGCTTTCTGCTTGGTGGAACGGGCTCTTGCTCCACGTTTCACCCATTCCAGTTCCACACGCAGAATAGACTGACGTTTACGTTCTGTCGCAGCTTCCATTTCTTCTCTCTGGGCTTTCAGTTCCAGAAAACCGGAATAGTTCGTATCATAACTGTAGATTTTTCCTTTGTTGATCTCTACGATCCGGTTGGAAACACTGTCCAGGAAATACCGGTCATGAGTGACCATGATCAGGCTGCCACGCCACCGCTTCAGATAGTCCTCCAGCCATGCTGCCATGGCATGATCCAGGTGGTTCGTCGGCTCATCCAGAATCAGTATGTCACATGGCTGCATCAGAATCTCCGCCAGAGCCAGACGTTTGCGCTGTCCTCCGGAAAGCTCTGATATTTTCTGATCCAGTCGGACAATTCCAAGGGTCTGGAGCATGCTTTTTGCTTCCCCTTCCATGTCCCACTGTGCATGTTCAGACACATTTTTTTCCACGTGTTCCCAAACGGTGCAGGTATCATCAAATTCCGGTGTCTGCGGCAGGAAGCGGATCACTGCATGATTGGCCTTTGTACAGCTTCCCTCATCCGGTTCTTCCAGTCCCGCTGCAATTTTTAACAGTGTGGATTTTCCCGTTCCATTGATGCCGATGATTCCGACTTTTTCCCCTTCCTGCAGGAAAAAAGATGCTTTATCCAGCAGTACACGCTCTGTGTATGCCTTTGTAATATTCTCCAGTGATAATAAATTCATAATCTGTATCTTTCCATTCTTATATTTCCAGACCATTTTCTGCTTAACTGCACATATGTCATTTTGCTATTTCAACTATGTAAACTTATGAAAACCACAGAATGTATTTGCAACTATATATGATTCAAAATGGATCTGTCTCATTCATTGTAACTGATTTTCAGAAAAAATACAAATTCCAGAATACGTTCCTGTTCCGGAACACATTACTGTCTTCCCACTGTTTCAGACATAATGACCGACACAAAACTTTGCCGGGAATACTGTTTGCTCATAACGAAAACGACGCCCTTTCGGGCGCCGCTTCGATCTAGCAAGATTTCTCTCGAAATCTTTTGGAATGTGTATAAAAATGGATTAGGATTAACTTATTAATATGTTATGCTTCTTTTGCTTTCTTAATTTCTTCAATCAGAAGTGGAAGCACTTTTGTCACATCACCGACAATTCCCACATCAGCGATGTCAAAAATCGGCGCATCTTCGTCTTTGTTAATGGCGATGATGTAGCCTGATCCGATCATACCGGATACATGCTGTGTTGCACCGGAAATACCACATGCAATATACAGTTTTGGTGCAACGATCTTGCCGGACTGTCCAACCTGGTGGGAACGTCCTACCCAGTCTTCTTCGATGGCCGGTCTGGTGGCACCTACGACACCGCCGCAGACATTTGCAAGTTCCTCTACCAGTGCAAAGTTCTCCTTGCTTCCCATGCCACGACCACCGGATACGATCACATCTGCATCTTCCAGATTGACTGCTTCACTGATCTCGTTGACCACATCTGCAATTTTTGTAAATACAGATTCTTCCGGGATTTCAACTGTTTCTTCTATAATTTTGCCGGCTTTTCCCGCCTCAATTGATTTGGAAAAGGAACCACCGCGAACGGTAGCTACAGCCGGCCGGGTATGCAATAAAACATCATTTAAAATGTTTCCGCCATAAACAGGGCAGGTAAATACATAATTATCTCCGTCAGCCACAATATTCATGGCGTCGGTTACACAACCTGCTTCAAATTTTTTGGCAGTCAGCGGAGCAATATCTTTGCCCGCCTGGGTTGCTGCTGCCAGTACCAGAGATGGAGCATATTTTTCCACCAGCTTTGCCAGCATGGATGCCAGCACTTCCGGGCGGTTCTCTTCTGTTGTTACAACAACAGCCTCATCTGCACCGGCTTCGATGGAAGCTTTTGCTGCTTCCTGTGGCTCTTTGCCAAAAATTGCGGCAATGACTTTCTCACCTTTTGCTCCTGCCAGTTCTTTTGCTTTTGCCAGAATCTCAAGTGCCGGACCTACTGGAGCGTCCCCGGCAGTCTCAACATATACTAATATATTTTTTCCTTCTGTCAGACTCATTTCCTGTGACCTCCTACAATACCTTGGCATCCGTGATCAGCTTCATTGCCTGTGCAACAGCCTCTTCCGGAGATTCTGCCTTGATTTTGACACCTGCCTGACGTTTGGCCGGTGCGTATACTTTTACAACTTCGATGGAACCTGTCGGAACATCCCCTGTCTCCAGTTCGCCGATTGGTTTCTTTCTTGCTGCCATCTTACTCTTGATGGTCGGATAACGTGGATCATAATTTGGTTTCTGAACAGTTACCACACATGGCAGAACTGCTTCAATCTCATTATAACCTGTCTCTGTTTCCTGTTTGATTTTTGCTTTCTTTTCTGCTGTTTCCACTGCTACAACATTTGTAACAACCGGAACCTGAAGTTCCTCTGCCAACAGCAAGCCGGTCTGGCTTGCTGCATAGTCAGTGGACTCTTTTCCACAAAATACAAGATCAAATGTCTTTCCTTCTGCCGCTTCAATGTCTGATTTTGCTTTTGCGAGAAGTGTTGCAACTGCCGCTCCATCCAATTTTTCAGCCTCGTCACATTTTACGAGGTATGCATGGTCGGCACCGACTGCAAGGCAGTTTTTTAAGGAGTTTTTCACACTGTCATCTCCGATGGATACCACAGTTACTTCACTCTCACCGACAGTTTCTTTCAGGCGGACTGCCATTTCCTCTGCATATGTATCAAATGCATTTACAACAGGTGTCACGCCATCCAGCGCCGGTTTTCCAGATGCTTCATCCAGCGAAATTTCCACGGAATCGTCCGGAACCTGTTTGATGCAAACTAATATTTCCATAATGATTTCTCCTGTTTTTGTGTTCCGCCGACTCTCCGAAATGGATCATCAGCGGAATACATAATATATGTAAGATAATGGGTAAGCTTATTTACCGATGATGCTGTTTGAGATAACGATTCTCTGTACTTCGTTTGTTCCTTCAAAAATCTGGAAGATTTTTGCATCTCTTAACAGTTTTTCTACCGGATACTCACGGCTGTAGCCGTAACCACCGAACATCTGAATTGCCTCAGAAGCAACTTCCATGGCAATATCAGAAGCATAGCATTTTGCGATGGCAGACTCTTTGGTATATGGAAGTCCCATATCCATTTTTGTCAGTGCATGTGCTACCATCTGACGTGCGGTCTCAGTCTTGATCTCCATATCAGCAACTTTGAATTTCAGAGCCTGATTTTTGATGATTGGTTTACCAAACTGTACACGCTCTTTACCATAAGCGATTGCCTCATTGATTCCGCGCTGTGCAATACCAGTTGCAACACATCCCATCCAGGTACGTGCCTGATCCAGTGTCTGCATTGCGATATTGAAGCCTCTGCCTTCTTCACCGATCAGGTTGGAAGCCGGGATTCTGACATCCTCCAGAACTACATCGCAGGTATTGGATGTACGGATACCCATCTTGTTCTCCTCATTTCCTGTACTTAATCCAGGAGTTCCTTTTTCTACGAAGAACATAGACATACCTTTGACACCTTTGGTCTTGTCTGTCATAGCTGTTACACAGTAGAATGAAGCAACACCACCATTTGTGATAAAGCATTTTCTGCCGTTTAATACATACTCATCACCATCTTTGACTGCTGTGGTCTTACCTGCACCTGCATCAGATCCTGCACCCGGCTCAGTCAGGCAGAATGCGCCGAAACCACCTTCCAGGATCAGGTCGCATGCACGCTGTTTTAACGCTTCACTTCCGGCGATCAGGACTGGTTTCATGCCAAGTCCGCTGGCGGAAATGGTAGTTGCAAATCCAGCATCCGCAATTGCCATCTGCTCGATGAGTGCTGCCACGTCCACCCTTGATAACCCCGGGCCGCCGTATTCCTCCGGAACTTCCAGTGCCTGATAGCCCTGCTCGATTGCTTTATCGTAAATCTCTTTCGGCCACTCGCCGGATACGTCATATGCTTTACACTGCTCTACAACTTCCTTATCGCAGAAATTTTTCACGTCCTGTAACAGATCCTGTGCTTCTTCTGAAATTAAATATGCCATTTTGGTATCCTCCTATAATTAATGTAGCATTTATTCTGTTTTTTCTGAATTTCTTATAATTTATAACAGATTTTGCCTGGATTTAAGATCATCTTCGGATCAAATACTTCCTTGATACCTTTCATCAGGCGCATGCTTGTCTCACCTGCGAATGCTGCCAGATAATCCATCTTTCCATAACCGATTCCGTGTTCGCCGGAAATCAGTCCGCCGCACTCTGCTGCTTTCCTGTAAATAATATCCATGAAATCTGCAACCTGTTTCTTGAACTCTGCTTCCTCCATGTCATTTGCACATGCATAAATATGTAAGTTTCCATCTCCTGCATGTCCAAAACTCTTGATGGAAAAATCGTAATTAGATTCCAGCGATTTTACAAAGGTCAGATACGGTGCAATCTGGTTTACCGGAACAACGACATCGCACTCGTCCAGTAATTTTGTTTCTGCCTCGATAGCCTCCAGGAAGGAACTTCTTGCTGCCCACGCATCTTTTTTCTTTGCCGGTGTATCTGCTACCAGTACGTCGATGGCTCCTGCCTCCAGTACTACTTCGGCAGCTTTTTCTGTAATCTCTTCCAGAGATTCCATATCATCGCCATCGAAAGTTACCAGCAGATAAGCTCCGATATCCACGCCTTCTAACTTCTGTGGAAATACGCTCTTGCCAAGATAACGCTCGGAAGCCTGAACGATTTCTTTTTCCATAAATTCAATGGCCTGTGGCTGTAAATGCTCCATAAAAAATTTCGGAACAGTTGCAATACAGTCTTCCAGATTCTCATACGGAATAATCAGGCTGATGGTCTCCTTCGGAGCCGGAATCAGTTTCAGCGTCAGCTCGGTAATGATACCAAGCGTTCCCTCTGAACCTACCATCAGATTTAACAGACTGTAACCGGTTGAAGTTTTGGAAACGGTTGCACCAAGTTTTACAATCTCGCCGGTTGGCAGTACAACGGTCATTGCTCTGACATAATCTCTCGTACAGCCATATTTTACAGCTCTCATACCACCTGCATTGGTGGATACGTTTCCGCCAAGGGTTGCAAATTTTTCACCCGGATCTGGTGGATATAACAGTCCCTGTTTCTGTGCATCTTCTGCCAGATCATTCAGCAGTACACCTGCTTCTACGCGAACAACGAAGTTCTCTTTGTCATATTCCAGAATCTTATTCATTTTGGACATATCGATCATGACTCCGCCATGCAGTGCAACGGCTGCACCGGTCAGACCTGTTCCAGCTCCTCTCGGAATTACCGGAATGCTGTTCTCATAACATAATTTCATGATTTTGGAAATATCTTCCGTTGTTGTGGCTTCGATCAGTACGGTCGGAGCTCCTTTTCCGTAAATCGGCATTTCATCGTGAGAATAATCTGCATTGATCTCATCTCCGGTAAATACCTTACCCGGAACAATCTGTCTGAACGCTTCGATCAGTTCCGGTGTAATCTGGTTGTAGCTGTAATCTGCCATCATCCAAATCCTCCTTGTACACATTAATTTTTTATACTTTCCAAAAAATAAATTGATTTTTGCAATTTCTGCTGTATTCTTCAGGTAAAAAAGATATTCCCTTACATTTTGGGTTTTATCTGTGGTTTTCCATTTCTGGTCTTTACCTGTTCTTTTTGCCTGTCATGTTTACTTCTTTCTCACGATCACGGACACACCATCCGGAATCACTGTAATATGACTGTCCGTTCTGCCCAGATATTCATCTGCCATATGAATCGCTTCTTTCACACTTCCGGCATATTCCATCTGCATATCTTCGATGAGTTGCTTTGGTGCCTGTGTCACCATAATGACTTTATGATGCATCAGAACCCTGCAAAGGATCTGTGCCTCCCACTGATCCGGAATTGTCTGATCTCTCGGTGTATCTAAGAAACGCTGCATAATCTTGTTCTTATCTTCACCACTGGCAAATGTGTCATACAATGACTGTCCGCCATGACCGTCGATACAACTGGATACCATTATGATCACGCCACCCGGATTACAGCTTGCCTCCGCTGCTGTCATTCCTTTGACTGACTGGTAGATATTCTGATCCAGCGGATAACCTCCGTTTGTGGAAATCACAATATCGGATGGAATCGCATCCACGCCTGACATCTGATCCACAAATCTGCAGCCTTCCCGATGTGCCGCATCAAAATTGCCTGCATAAGCACGGATTACGCTTTTATCCTCATCCAGTACCACATTGATAATAAATGCCAGATTTGCTTTTTCTGCCGCATAGATCATATCCCGGTGGATCGGATTGTTGTCCAGCACGCCGGTTCTGGCATATTCGCTGGCAATGAATTCCGAACAATGGTTTGCCATAACAGTTGCTGCACTGGAAACCCCCGGCAATACGCTTTTTCTTCCTCCGGAAAATCCGGCAAAGAAATGTGGCTCAATAAATCCTTCCGAGATCAGCAGATCTGCTTCTGCCGCAATCCGGTTGATCTTCAATTTTCCACCGGATGGTAACGTACCAAGTTCCACCATATCCGCATCTTCATGGCTTTTGTGTACCGCAAAATGAATGTCCTTACGATTTACAATGTTCTCACCGAACTTATAGATCAGTTCTTCTCTGGTCGTCGGTCTGTGAAATCCAGTTGCGATCAGAATAGTGATCCTGGCCTCCGGATTGCCTGCTTTAATCTCATCCAGCACAGCCGGCGCAATCACTTTACTTGGAACCGGACGTGTATGATCGCTGGCGATCATCACGATATGTTTTTTCCCCTTTGCCAGTTCCCGTAGCCGTTTTGACTGAATGGGA
>CABRZK010000048.1 GCA_902475415.1 uncultured Eubacterium sp. | reverse complement strand
AGGATTTTTCCGTACATGCGTATTCTTACCATGTGCAACATCTCTGGTTTCTTATGCATTAATTTTCCGTTTCCTGTTTGCTCAGGATGGTTTTGTAAATAATGCATTAATTGGACTTGGCATTCTTGATCATGGATATAACTTCCTTGGAAATGCCATGAGTGCGAAAATCGTAATTATTATTGCGTTGGTATGGAGATGGACAGGTTACAATATGGTATTCTACCTGGCCGGCTTACAGAATATTGAGTACTCCGTATATGAGGCAGCCAAAATTGATGGAGCCAATGGATGGAAAACATTCTGGAGTATCACTGTACCATTGTTAAAACCGACAATTATTATGACATTTATTATGTCTATTAATGGTACATTACAGTTGTTTGATGAGTCAGTCAACCTGACAAATGGTGGACCTGCAAATGCAACTATTACAATGTCACATCATGTATATAATACCGTATTCTTACGTACACCGAACTTTGGATATGGTTGTGCAATGTCATTCTTTATATTTGTGCTTGTAGCAATTCTTGCATTTATCAATATGAAAGTAGGTGATACACGTGACTAAAAAGAAAAACAAATCAATGATTCAGCGTCGACTGATCCCTACTTATATTTTCCTTGGAATTGTGTCACTGATCTCTGTATTTCCTTTTTACTGGATGATCATGGCAGCAACCAATAATTATGTTGATATTTCCAAAGGTAAATTGACTTTTGGAGTCTATGCAGCAGAGAACTTTAGAAATTTGATTGAACAGCAGCCACTGGCTCTGGCAATGAAAAATTCATTTATATATGCGATTTCAGTTACAATCATCTGTTTGTTTATTTGTTCTTTGGCTGGTTACGGATTTGAAGTTTATCATGACAAGTGGAAAGACAGATTATTCTCCGTTCTGCTTCTTGGTATGATGATTCCGCAGGTAGCAACTATGATTCCGTTATTCCAGATGTTCAGTAAAGCACATTTATTGAATACTGTACCTGGATTTTTCCTGCCGATCATTTCAACGCCGTTTATGATTATGATGTTCCGACAAAATTCGAGATCATTCCCGGTAGATATTATTGAGGCAGCACGTATCGACGGATTGAACGAGATTCAGATTTTCTTCCAGATGTATATGCCGGTTATGAAATCTACTTATGCAGCAGCAGCAGTTATTACATTTATGAATGCATGGAATGCATATCTGTGGCCGAAGATCTGTATGACAAATGGTGAATCTCTGAATATGGTTATGTTAATTGCAAATATGACTGGTGGTTATAAACTTGATTATGGTATGATCATGATGGGTGTATTATTCTGTTCTATTCCTACTATGGTTATCTTCTTTATCCTTCAGAAACAGTTTGCAGAAGGTATTACAGGTGCCGTTAAATAATGACGAGATAAATAGTCATATCAAACATAATATTGCAACTTATGCAACCCCACGGTGGTTTCGCCGTGGGGTTTTTCAAACAGAACCAGACTGGAAACAGACTTCCAATGATTATTTGATCAGAGGACAGGAGCATTTTCAGTTAAAATAAAAAGAGAAGGCGGGTAAATCCCGTATAGAAAGAAAGGACACAGACATGGGTGTTAAATTTGATCGTTTAATTTATGGTGGAGACTATAATCCGGATCAGTGGTTAGAATATCCGGATATTTTGGCAGAGGACATTCGCTTGATGAAAAAAGCACATGTAAATACCGTTTCTCTCGGTATTTTTGCCTGGTCCAAGCTGGAACCGCAGGAAGGTGTATATGATTTGGACTGGATGGAAGAAATCATCAATCGTCTGTATGAAAATGGAATCTCTGTATTTCTGGCTACTCCGTCCGGTGCACGTCCGCACTGGCTGGCAGATCGTTACCCGGAAGTGCTCCGTGTCAATGAGATGCGTCAGAGAAATATTTTTGGACAGCGTCATAATCATTGCTATACATCGCCAATTTATCGACAGAAAGTACGTCAGATCAATATGAAACTGGCAGAGCGTTTTGATCATCATCCGGGCGTGTTGATGTGGCATATTTCCAATGAGTATGGCGGAGAGTGTCATTGCCCGCTGTGTCAGAGTGCGTTCCGTAACTGGTTGAAAAAGAAATACAATAATGATATCAAAGAAGTAAACCGCAGATGGAATACAGCGTTCTGGAGTCATGATTATCAGAATTTTGATCAGATAGAGAGCCCGACACCGTTAGGAGAGACATCTATCCATGGTCTGGTACTTGATTGGAAACGTTTTGTCAGTGACCAGAGCATTGATTTCTGCAAAGCAGAGATTCAGGCGCTGCGTGATGCAGGTGGAACAAAACCGGCAACCACCAACCTGATGTATAACTTCCCGACTATTAATTATCATGAGATGGCAAAAGTACTTGATGTAGTATCCTGGGATAATTATCCACAGTGGCACAAAGGACCGGAGCGTCTGATCGCCATGGACAATGGCATGCAGCATGATATCATGCGTACCTTAAAGAAAGAGCCATTTATTCTGATGGAATCCTGCCCGGGACCGACAAACTGGCAGTCTGTCAGCAAGCTGAAACGTCCGGGAATGCTTGAGACAGCATCTTTGCAGGCAGTTGCACATGGATCCGACAGTGTCATGTATTTCCATATCAGAAAAGGCCGTGGCGGATTTGAAAAATTCCATGGTGCCCTGATCGATCATTATGGAAAAGAAGATGAGCGCACCTATCAGGAGTGTAAAGAGGTTGGCGCAGATCTGGAACAGATTGATGAACTGAAACATGCAACCGTCAAAGCGGATGTGGCTGTGATCTATGACTGGGAGAACCGCTGGGCACTGGAAGAAGCACAGGGACCGCGTAACAAAGGATTGTATTACAAAGAAGCTGTGGAGAAATCCTATTATGCGTTCCGCAAGCAGGGGCTGAATGTTGATCTGCCGGATATGACACAGGATATTGACGGATACAAGATCGTCGTAGCACCGATGCTCTATATGTTCCGCGCCGGATTCGAAGACAAAGTCCGTAAATTTGTGGAAAATGGTGGAATCTTTATTATGACTTACTGGAGTGGTGTGGTAGACGAAAACGATTTGTGCGTACTTGGTGGCACACCGGGTGGTCTGATGGATGTCATGGGACTGCGCAGCACAGAAATTGATGGACTTTACGATGGCGAGAGCAATGTGGTAAAAGCTGTAGTCGGAGATATGGCTTATAAATGTGAGCATTTGTGCCAGTTGGTAGACGTAAAAACAGCAGAACCGTTGTTTGTATACGGAGAAGACTTCTATGCAGGTACTCCGGCTATGACAGTCAACGAATTTGGTAAAGGAAAAGCATATTATGTATGTGCTGATTCTGAACAGAAATTCTACGATGATGTGTATGCGGAAATCGTGGCAAAATCAGATATAGTAAAACCTCTGAATCAGCATATTCCGGAAGGAATTGAAGTATCAACACGCCAGAGTGAAAATGCAGAATATATCTTTATCCAGAACTTCAATAAAGTACCGACTGCATTTACACCGGATCTGGATGGTGCAGAAGTACTCTTTGGTGAAGTGACCGGAGAAATGAGACCATTTTCAACGATTATCTTAAAAAGATAGAAGGAGAATATCAAAATGAACAGAGAAATTCTGGCAGAAATTTATGCGACATACAAGGTTGCAGATTCTCTGGAAATGTATGAGGATTGTTCGCCGAAGGGGTTTTATGAGCGATGGAAAAATAAAAACAGATTTTTAAAGGAACATGCAGAACTGATTGGAACAGATAATTCAGGTGATTTTCTGAATAAAGTGGAACAGCTGGTAGATGAGCGCAGAGCAGAGACTTTCTGGAAAAATGAGCGTGAATGGAAAGCTGGTACAGCTGCATATGGAGCACGTTATCTGACACCACAGATGTATCTGGATTATGAGTTGAAGAGTATTCGTCTGGAATTTGCAGTTTATAAGGGGAATGAGGTGGGAATGCATGAGTGCCGTGTATACAGTGATGCAGAAAAGCGGGAGTTTTATGAGCAAAATAAGGACCTGTTTACCAGATATCACGGGGATCTGTTCCCATATGAGGAAGTAGATCTGATTATTGAAAAATGGCTGAAAATGCAGGAGTTTGATGAACTGGTAAACGTGCATGCAAAACCGGTAAAAAAATCAAATGAGAATCAGACGCAGGAAATCGACTATTACGAAAACAGCAAATATACAGAGGAACAGATTATTGATGCAGTTCGCTGGATGGATGCGTTCGAATCCATATGGATGCAGATGCAGACAGAGCAGCAGGAGCTGGAAGATGCAAGGTATAGAGATTATGTAAGCAGGGCAAATATATCTGGAAAGATGACGTTTGCTGAAAATGCTATGCCTGGAGATAAGGCTGATGTTGATCGTGTAGGACGTTATTACTATGTAAGTTCGTTACGTGGAAATGATCTGAATGATGGTACCGCAGATTATCCGTTGCGAAGTCTGTATGCGGTAAACCGACTGCATTTGCAGCCGGGAGATCAGGTGCTTCTGGAACGCGGATCTGTGTTTGAAGGACAGTTTTTGCATTTGTCAGTGAAAGGAACAAAAGAACAGCCAATTTATGTGGGTGCTTATGGAAAAGGTGCAAGACCTCTGATTCAGACAAATGGACAGGGAATCTGGTATCAGGATTATGGAAATGAACTGGATTCACCGACGCATGTATACAAAGGATATGTATCTTCCTCTGTTTTGCTGTATGATTGTGAATATATTACGGTGGAAAATCTGGAAATAACCAACTGTGGTGGCGTATTTGGTGAACAGTATTCGGCTCCTCATAAGATGAACCGGACTGGTGTGGCAGGAATCGCGAAGAATTATGGTACGTTACATGAAATTCATCTGAATAATCTGTATATCCATGATGTGGAAGGCAATGTGTACGATAAGCATATGAATAATGGTGGTATTTATTTTACCTGTTTGAAACCGGAAAACGAGGAGCAGACCGGAGTGGCACGGTTTGAAAATATCAGTGTGCGCGGTTGTCATCTGAAACGTACAAGCCGCTGGGGAATTGCAGTCGGTTACAGCTATAAGTGCAAAGAATTTATGATGGCGGAACTTCCGGATGAATTGTTTGAACGGTATGGACACCACAATATCTATCTTGCAGATAACTATGTAGAAGAAATCGGTGGTGACGGTATTACTGTCATGTATGCCATGAAACCGCTGGTGGAATATAATACCGGAGACAGTTGTGCCCTGGAAATGAATGACCGTGTTTATCAGAAACCGGAAAATCGTGCAGGCAAAGTGGCAGCAGGAATCTGGCCATGGAAGTGCAAAGATGCGTTGCTGACTTACAATGAAATGCGTGATATGCGGCTGAATCAGGACAGTATGGCCTGGGACGCAGATTCCGGAGATGGCACATTGTATCAGTATAATTACAGTCGGTTAAATGAAGGTGGTTGTGTCATGTTCTGCCTGGAAGAGGCAATTCATAATGAATTTCGATATAATGTCAGCATGGACGACCTGGGAGGTAGCATCAGCCCTTCCGGTAATCCGGATGCATGGATTCATCATAATGTATTCTGTCACAGAGAAGCGGTTCCATTTGTGCGAGCACGGATGGATGATGGTCAGTATGTGGAAGAAGAAAATGAATTTCAGGTAATCTGATCGTGATGGGACAGTCTTTTGAATGAAATACAGGTAATCTATTGTGATGGAGCAATCTTTGAGAATGATTTGTCTGTCGGAGTCGTTGCATTATGGAAGAAAACTGGTATAATAATTACATAATAAGTGCAAACAGAAAAAGGGGTAAAAACCATGAGAGCAAGAAAAAAAAGAGAAACCATGATTATTATTCTGGTTGTGTGTATTGTGCTGGTTGCCGCGGTGGCTGGTATGTTTGGTAAAAAAGCATATGCAAAACACAAAGAGGCGCAGCGACAGGAAAAAATTGATGCGAAACTGGATGAAATTCAGGGACTGGCAGATGCTTTTGACAAGGCAGGCGACAGAGATGCGAAGCTGAAAGCACTGCAGAATACCGTGGAAAGCTATGATGAATATCAGAAGCATGAAGGAATCATCAATGATTGTATCAAGTTATATGAATCCAACCTTACTTCAGAACGGAAATATTTTGAGGATGATTATAATAACACGATTAGTGCAAGCAGTGTGGAAGATGTCAATGCTGAGACAGACAAGGATAAATTAAATACACTGGTTACTGCTCTGACAGAATTAAAAAAGAATATCCAGACTGAATATGATACATATGGTGTTGTAAGTGAAGAAAAATATACGGAGCTGAATACGACAATTGACGGGCTGATTGCATCTTATACTGATCGTATCACAGCGATAGACACCGAGAAACAGCAGGCAGAAGAGGCGCAGAAGCAACAGGAAGAGGAAGCAGCGAAGAAAAAACAGCAGGAGTCGGAGAGCAAGAAGTCAGATAATAGTAACAGCAGTTCTGATACGAAGACAACAAAGAAAAAGTCAACGACTTCCTCGAGTTCGTCTAATACAACGTCGTCCAACAGTTCTTCTACCACGAAGAAAAAGAATACGACATCTGGTTCTGGCAGCTCCAGCAGTTCTGGAAATTCCGGAAATAATTCCAGCAGTAATGCCAACAATTCCAACAGTTCCGGAAATACAGGCGGTAATGCAAACAGTAATTCAAATTCTAGTAGCAGCTCCACAGGAAGCAGTTCCAGTGGTCTGGGCAACCAGGAAGGCGGATACTGGTATATTGATGAATCAACCGGTGAGCTGTATAACTAAAATCTTTGCATTCTCTGAGAAATACGATATAGTGATATAAAAATGAAAAAATAACTGGCACTGTTCAATGCTACTATTGACATTGAACGATGCCAGTTATTTTTATTTAGAAAAATCCATAACACGAATGTATCAGTACATAAAAAAAGAAAAACAGCAGATAATGAAAAGAAAAATACTGCTTTCGCTGAGTAACCGTGTAATTAGCAAAGTGTTTGGCGGATCAGAGAAGAAAGGAAGAGGTAAGATTATGGCTGTTTATCTGGAAATTGTGGATGTATATGCAAGAGAAATTCTGGATTCCCGTGGAAATCCGACGGTAGAGACAGAAGTAAAAGTGAAAGACGGAAATCACGTATTTACGGGAAGAGCAAGTGTGCCATCCGGAGCGAGTACCGGAGAACATGAGGCAAAAGAGCTTCGGGATACGGATTCGAGGCGTTATCATGGAAAAGGGGTGCATCAGGCAGTTGTTAATGTCAATGACCGGATCAAGGAAGTCTTGATTGGAAAAGATGCATCCAATCAGGTGTTTATTGATTCTATTTTGTGCTGTACAGATGGTACAGAAAATAAGTGTAATCTGGGAGCAAATGCCACGCTGTCTGTGTCGATGGCCTGCGCGAAAGCTTGTGCAAAAGCGTTGAATCTGCCACTGTTTCGATATCTGGGAGGAGTATATGGAATCCGTATGCCAATCCCGATGATGAATATTTTAAATGGGGGCCGACATGCCGATAATACAGTTGATTTTCAGGAGTTTATGATCATGCCGGTTGGTGCACGTGATGATGAGGGTAATTTTATTTTCAGGGAAGGTCTGCGCTGGTGTGTGGAAATTTACCATACATTAAAAAGCCTTCTGGAAAAAGATGGTTACACGACTTCTGTGGGGGATGAAGGAGGTTTTGCTCCGGATCTGAAAAATGCGGAGGAAGTGCTGGATTATCTGGTGCGGGCAGTAAAGGAAGCTGGTTATGAACCGGGGACGCAGATTGCATTTGCAATGGATGTGGCGGCCAGTGAGTTGTATAACAAAGATTCCGGATTGTATGATTTCCCGGGGGAAACACGCCTGAAAGTAGCTGAGGTGATGGCGAAAGGAAATCAGTGTGAAAGCAATTCGCCGCAGGAAATTTTGCATTCCAATGAACAGAAAATGCCAAAAGCAGAGACAATAGGAGTGCTGGCAGATACGATTTCTTTGTCGGTTCACAGAACTACGGAGGAGATGATTGCTTATTATGAACAATTGGTTCAGAAGTATCCGATTGTTTCTATCGAGGATGGATTGGATGAAAATGACTGGGAAGGCTGGCAGAAACTGACCAGACGACTGGGGGATAAGGTACAGCTTGTGGGTGATGACCTGTTTGTGACAAATCCGAAACGGTTAAAAGAAGGAATCACCAGGAAGGCAGGGAATGCGATTCTGATTAAAGTAAACCAGATTGGAACCTTATCGGAAAGTTTTGAGGCAATTGTGCTGGCAAAAAGAAACGGCTATCAGACAATCGTGTCCCACCGCTCCGGGGAGACGGAAGATTCGATGATCGCAGATATCGCAGTAGCGTTAAACTGTGGTCAGATCAAGACAGGCGCACCGTGCAGAGGAGAGCGCACAGCAAAGTATAATGAACTACTGCGAATAGAAGAAGTGCTTTAGCATTACAGTTTACTTGTTCCGAAAAGCAAGATGTGTTACACTATCAAGACCAGAGTGTGTTTGAAAGCCCAGATACTTGGAAGGTTTTTTAATACATTCAAAAAGCTGTTTCAAACGATTTAAATGAAATGGCGTGACATGGCAATAAAATAACCATCATAAAATGAGGAACATGAATGGAACAGGAAAAACAAAAGACAGTGGAGGAACTTGCGGCAAAAGTCATGGCTTATGCAAGAGATGAGCTGATGATCGCGCTGCGGTTTCTCGACAGAGCTTTATTCCGGATGCCACTGGTGGCAGCAGACAGTGTGGCGGCCTTTGGTGTAGACGGGGAAACGATGTACTACAACCCGGAATATGTGCTGCATGCATTTAAAAAAGAAAAAAATGCCTGTACCCGGGCATTTTTACATATGATTTTACACTGTATCTTCAGCCATCCGTTTCAGTATGAAAAGCTGGATCGGGAATGCTGGGATCTGGCCACGGATCTGGCGGTGGAACAGGCGATTTTAGACTTGAATCTGAGCTGTGTGGAACTGGAACGGGATGCTTCTTTGCGCCGCACATTATCTCATTTGGCTGAAAAGGTACCGATTCTGACGGCAGAAAAGATTTACCGCTGGCTGTATGAGCATCCGGAGGAAAGTGCAGAATTTTTCCGGGAAGAGCTGCAGTTTATGTGGGATGATCATCTGAAATGGATTCCGCTGAAGGAAAATGAGGCCGGCGAACGCAGAAACGACAGCATTACTACGGACACCCGAACCGCCATGGTGGGATGCCATGAGGCAGATACCGGGGAAGAAGGCGAGCAGGAAGACATTGACGAGGCTCTGGTGGGACAGCGTCAGGGAGACTGGCAGGATGTCAGCCAGCATGCCAAGACGGATCTGGAGATGTTTTCCCATGAGCAAGGATATGGCGCAGGAAGTCTGCTCCTGAATCTCAATGCTGCTTTGCGGGAAAAATATGATTACGGTGAGTTTTTGCGGAAATTTGCAGTTCTGGGCGAAGAAATGCATGTGAATGACGATGAGTTTGATTACATCTATTATACATACGGCTTACAGTTGTATGAAAACATGCCGCTGGTGGAACCTTTGGAATACCGGGAAAACAAGCGAATCCGGGAGTTTGTCATTGCGATTGATACGTCCGGTTCCTGTCAGGGAAAGACAGTAGAGCGTTTTTTACGGAAAACATACAATATTTTGAAAAGCAGCGAAAGCTATTTTGAACGGGTCAACATTCATATCATTCAGTGTGATGAAAAGATTCAGCGTGATGTGAAAGTGACTACAGATGAAGAATTTGAAACATATATGGAAGATGTGGAATTATGCGGTTTTGGTGGCACTGATTTCAGACCGGTCTTTGAATATGTGGACGGACTGATCCGCAGACATGAATTTCAGGATCTGAAGGGCCTGATCTATTTTACAGACGGTCAGGGAACCTTCCCGGAACGCATGCCGGATTATCAGACGGCATTTGTGTTTGTACAGGAAGGTTACAGCATTCCGGAAGTACCAATGTGGGCCATCCGCCTGGTTCTGGATGCAGATGATATATAACGGAGGATAAAATTACATGAATATACAGGAAGCAAAGGAACAGATTGAAAAGGCAGTCCGTATTTATCTGATGAAAGATGAATTTGGAGATTATCGTATTCCGATTGAGCGGCAGCGACCGGTATTTTTGCTGGGCGCACCAGGAATTGGAAAGACGGCTGTCATGGAGCAGATTGCACAGGAGATGGACATCGCACTGGTGTCTTATTCCATGACACACCATACCAGACAGAGTGCCCTTGGTCTGCCGTTTATCAGTCATAAAAAGTATCAGGGAACCGAATTTGATGTATCCGAATATACCATGAGCGAGATCGTGGCATCGGTATACGAGGCGATGGAAGTGACCGGAAAGACAGAAGGAATTCTGTTTTTAGATGAGATCAACTGTGTGTCAGAGACACTGGCACCGTCCATGCTGCAGTTTTTGCAGTATAAAACCTTTGGCAGGCATCAGATTCCGCAGGGATGGGTAGTTGCAACAGCCGGAAATCCGCCGCAGTTTAACCGTTCGGTCCGTGAGTTTGATATCGTAACCATGGACCGTCTGAAAGTGCTGGAAGTGGAAGCCGATTATGATACCTGGCGCAAATATGCAGTTACAAAAGGCTTACATGGCTCCATTCTGACCTATCTGGATATCAAGAAAAATGATTTTTATGTGATTGAAAATACCGTTGATGGAAAATCTTATGTGACAGCCCGTGGATGGGAAGATCTGTCCGAGACCATCTATCTGTATGAGGAAAACGGATTCACTGTGGATGAGGTGCTGGTTGGACAGTATCTGCATAACAAGCGGATTGCCAGAGAGTTTGCATCCTACTATGATTTGTACCAGAAGTACAAAAAAGATTACCGTGTTGCACAGATCCTTGCCGGTGATGCAGATGCAGAGGTGCGGAAACGAGCAAAAAATGCTGCATTTGATGAGCGTATTTCGCTGCTTGGTCTGTTGCTGGATGCGCTGCAGGATAAAATACGCAAAAATGTGGAACTGGAAGATGCCCTGCGCAGTCTGCTTCCGGTTTTAAAAGAAGTCAAAGCAGAGCTTGCCGGTTTTGCCGGGGACAGTTCTGAGATTCCGGTATTACTGGAGACACGTGCTGACCAGATGCAGGAAAAAATGCAGCAGGAAGACAAGGCGAATGCACTTTCGACAGCCGCACACCATGGATACCAGCTTGTAATCCGTACTTTACAGAAAGATGCAAAAGAACTTCGCATGCAGGGAATCACGGATGCACAGGCAGCATTTCTGTTTATCAAAGAGGCTTTTGATGATCAGGTGGCAGAGATGAAAGCCGGCAGTGATGAGATCAGCCGGGAGCTGGAAAATCTCTTCGCATTTGTGGAGAAAATCTTCGGTACAGGAAATGAAATGCTGATTCTGGTGACAGATCTGACGGTAAATGCAAACAGCATGAAATTCATCAGCCGCAAAGGTTGCAAAGAATATTTCAAATATAACAAAAAATATCAATTGTATGAAAGACAGCAGGAAATTTCAGATGCATTGGAACAATTACAGATATAGAAAAGAAAACGATGGAATTGTCATCGAAGAATATGATGGCGCAGAGACACAGGTTGTGATTCCGTCCGAAATCGAAGGTCTGCCGGTCCGAAAAATCGGGCCGGAGGCGTTCAGCCTGCATGGAGCACTGATCGAGTCCATCGAAGTGCCGGGTACGGTGATTGAAATCGGAGATGGTGCCTTTAAAATGTGCATGAGTCTGGAAACGCTTCTTTTACAGGATGGCGTGCAGAAAATTGGTGAAAATGCGCTGCTTGTGACAGCGGTCACAAAGATGCATCTGCCGGCTTCTATTGCAGAACTTGCGCGTCCCTGGGAATGGGGAAAAATCGCACTGGATGTGGCAGCAGATAATCCGTATTATTTTTCTGATGGATATGGATTGTATGAGAAACATACAGATGGCTATGTGCTTGTGGCAGTCCGGGCAGAAGATGAACGGAAATCTTACGAGGTAGTTTCTGGAACTGTATGTATCGGAACGCATGCGCTGGAAGGTCAGATGTATCTTCAGAATGTAATTTTACCGGAGGGTGTTAAAAGGATTGCAGAAGAAGCTTTTGAAAGCTGTCAGGCATTACGCCGGATTTCTCTGCCGGAAGG
>CABRZK010000047.1 GCA_902475415.1 uncultured Eubacterium sp. | reverse complement strand
TTATATCATTGATATGGGACCGGAAGGCGGCGACGGTGGTGGAACTGTGATCGCAGAAGGCACACCGGAGCAGGTGGCAGAGAATCCGGTTTCCTATACCGGAAAATATGTAAAGAAATATCTGAGATAAGAAATGGGAGAGCATGGCTGAAAAAATTCTGCAAAATATATCAGAAAGAGCGCACTGCGGTTACTCTTTCTGATAAAAATGTGTGATGTATATCGATAAAAAAGGCACCGCAACTGCGGTGTCTGAATTTTCGGGGAGTACTTCCCGGACTTGGGGGATCCGGGAAGCTTGAGTTATGAAAAATTTATTATAAAAAGCGTAAGCCTTTTATAATCGATTACAAATGTTAGTATAAAAAGAGAATGTGTCCATTCTGTGATAAAAATACAAACATTGTGGAAAAAAAGAATTACTTTTCCTAAAAAAATATTAAGAAATGGTTAAATCATCGTTGATTTTTCTGAAAAGGAAAAAAAGTCTTTGAAAAATGCAATTATTTGTATATAATAAGAACACGTATGCAAGTTGATATTTTGGAACATAGTTAGACCAAATAGACTTTAATATAGACAGATGAGAAATGATCATGAAAAGGGAAAGGAGAAAATGAAATGATTTCAACTGATATTGGAATTGATTTAGGAACAGCAAGTATTCTTGTTTACGTCAAAGGCAAAGGCGTTGTACTGAAAGAGCCATCCGTAGTAGCATTTGACCGTGATACAAATAAAATAAAAGCAATTGGTGAGGAAGCAAGACTGATGCTCGGAAGAACTCCGGGAAACATCGTAGCAGTCAGACCACTGCGTCAGGGTGTTATTTCTGATTATACAGTTACTGAGAAAATGATGAAATACTTCATCCAGAAGGCAGTTGGCAAAAAGAGCTTCCGTAAGCCGCTGATCAGTGTCTGTGTACCAAGTGGTGTTACAGAGGTTGAGAAGAAAGCCGTAGAAGATGCTACATTCCAGGCAGGAGCAAGAGATGTAAAGATTATTGAAGAGCCGATCGCAGCAGCAATCGGAGCAGGCATTGATATTTCAAGACCATGTGGCAACATGATCGTTGATATCGGTGGCGGAACTGCTGATATTGCGGTAATCTCCCTGGGAGGTACCGTAGTAAGTACATCCATCAAGATCGCTGGAGATGATTTTGATGAGGCACTTGTGCGTTATATGAGAAAGAAACATAATCTTCTGATTGGTGAGCGTACCGCAGAAGATATTAAGATCAAGATTGGAACATGCTATCCATTACCGGAACCGATGACATTAGATGTCAGAGGACGTAACCTGGTAACTGGTCTTCCGAAGACAGTTACTGTTTCTTCTGAGGAGACAGAAGAAGCTTTACGTGAAGCAACCATGCAGATTGTTGACGCTGTACACAGTGTGCTGGAGAAGACACCACCAGAGTTAGCTGCTGATGTGGCTGATCGTGGAATCGTTCTTACCGGAGGCGGAGCACTTCTTCGCGGACTGGAGGAACTGATTGAGTCACATACTGGAATCAATACGATGACAGCAGAAGATCCAATGACCTGTGTTGCAATTGGAACCGGAAAATATGTAGAATTTCTTTCCGGAAAAAGAGACGAGCAGTAAGAATGAGAGAGACAGTCAACAGGGCTGTCTCTTTTTATACAAAGGAGAACTATGGAGACAATTACCGGGTTTGTGGAGCATATTGTATATCGAAACGAAGAGAATGGTTACACGGTTTTGAATCTGGTTTCCCAGGATGAGGATGAAGTCACCTGTGTGGGGGTGTTTCAGATCATCAGTGAAGGAGAATGTATGGAAGTAACCGGAGAATATACCGTGCATCCTTCCTATGGTCCACAGTTTAAAGTGAGCAGTTATCGAATCAAAGCTCCGGAAGATGCAGCTTCTATTGAACGATATCTGGGCTCCGGAGCAATCAAAGGTGTCGGGGCAGCCCTGGCTGCACGTATTGTACGCAGATTTAAAGAAGATACTTTTCGGATTATCGAGGAAGAGCCGGAACGTCTGGTGGAAATTAAGGGAATCAGTGAACGGAAAGCCCAGGAAATTGCACAGCAGACAGAGGAAAAAAGGGAACTGCGACAGGCAATGCTTTTTTTGCAGCAATATGGAATTTCACTTACGCTGGCAGTAAAAATCTATCAGACGTATCAGTTGGATATGTATCGGATCATTCAGGAAAATCCATACAAACTGGCAGAGGATGTCACTGGTGTCGGTTTCAAGATTGCAGATGAGATTGCTCATCGTGTCGGAATTCATATGGATTCTGATTTTCGTATTCGAAGTGGCATCCTGTATGTGCTGCAGCAGGCTTCGCTGGAAGGGCATACTTATCTGCCGGAAGATATTTTGACACGAAGATCCTGCGAACTTTTGGGCGTGGATGCATCTGCAGTGGAAAAACACTATATGGATATGGCAATTGACCGGAAACTTGTGCTGAAACAATCGGAAGACCAGGTTCAAATTTATGCATCTACCTTTTATTATATGGAATTAAATGTGGCTGTTATGCTGCGGGAACTGAATGTCAAATATGATTTTTCAGAAACGGTAGTGGAGCAGCGAATCCGAAAAATAGAAGCACTGTCAGATCTGGAACTGGATGAAATGCAGCGGATCGCAGTCAAAGAAGCGGTCAGAAGTGGTCTGCTGGTCATTACCGGAGGACCTGGTACCGGCAAGACGACAACGATCAATACGATTATCCGATATTTTGAATCGGAAGGCATGGATATCTGTCTGGCGGCTCCGACCGGACGTGCAGCCAAGCGTATGAGTGAGACGACAGGATATGAAGCAAAAACGATTCACCGTATGCTGGAACTTTCCGGTGGAATGGAAGAACGGGCGGGTTTCGAGCGAAACGAACAGAATCCGCTTGAGACGGATGTCATTATTATAGATGAGATGTCTATGGTAGATATCAGTCTGATGCATAATCTTCTGAAAGCCGTGGTAGCAGGTACGCGTCTGATTCTGGTTGGTGATGTCAACCAGCTGCCAAGTGTGGGGCCAGGATGTGTGTTGAAAGATATTATTGATTCTCATGCATGCAATGTTGTACGTCTGAACCGGATTTTCCGACAGGCATCAGAAAGTGACATTATCGTGAATGCGCATAAGATCAACCGTGGAGAGGAAGTTGTGCTGGATAATAAAAGCAGGGATTTCTTTTTCCTGAAACGTTATGATGCAAATGTGATCATCAGTATCTGCATTCAGCTGATTCAGCAGAAACTTCCAAAATATGTCAATGCATCGCCGGCTGATATTCAGGTCCTGACACCGATGCGCAAGGGGCTGCTTGGAGTGGAACGGCTGAATACGATTTTACAGCAGTATCTGAATCCGCCGGATGCAAAAAAAGCGGAACGGGAGCATGGCCAGATGATTTTCCGTGAGGGAGATAAGGTCATGCAGATCAAAAACAATTATCAGGCGGAATGGGAAATCCGAAGCAGATATAATATACCGATTGAAAAAGGACTGGGTGTTTTTAATGGAGATATGGGGATTATCCGGGAGATTAACGCTTTTTCGGAAACACTGACAATTGAATATGAAGAAGGGCGTATGGTGGAGTATCCTTTTAAAGAACTGGATCAGCTGGAACTGGCCTATGCGATCACAATACACAAATCGCAGGGAAGTGAATATCCGGCCGTGATTATTCCACTTCTGAGTGGGCCGCGTATGCTGATGAATCGAAACCTGCTGTATACGGCAGTTACCAGAGCCAGACAATGTGTGACGCTGGTAGGGGATGAGAATGCATTTTACAATATGGAAGCAAATGTAAATGAGCAGAAACGTTATAGTGGTCTCAGAGACCGATTGGAGGAATTATAATAGTTGAATATTTCAAAGTGGCTGGATTATCTGTATCCGCCAAGATGCCCTGTATGTGACCAGATCAGCGCACAGGGGATTTGCACAGAATGCAGGAGAAAAATACAGTTTATTGAAAAAAATTACTGTATGAAATGTGGAAAACCATTAGAAAATTCACAGGGAGAATATTGCCGGGACTGCAGAACAAAGAGACATGTATTTGTCAGAAACCGGGCATTGGTGTCGTACCGGGGACCGGTAAAGTTGTCCCTGTATCAGATGAAATATGGAAATCGTCGGGAATACGCTGTTACATACGGAAGAGAAATGGCAAAAGCTCTCGGATCGTGGATAAAATACATTGGAATTACAAGGATTGTACCTGTGCCACTGCATCCGGCCCGTAAGCGGAGGCGCGGTTATAATCAGGCAGAATACATTGCCCGGGCAATTGGTAAAGAACTGCAGCTGCCTGTGGATACCAGAATCCTTTACCGAATACGCAATACGAAACCACAGAAAAAATTAAATGATCAGCAGCGCAGACAGAATCTGAGCCGGGCTTTTGAAGTTAGAAAGAGAGTGGAGCAAAGAGAATGTATTTTGCTGATCGATGATATCTATACAACAGGCAGTACACTGGATGCGGCAGCTGATTGTCTGCAGAGAGCAACAGGCTGTCAGGTATATGCAGCAGCAATTGCAATCGGGGGATAAAAAACTTTTCTTGCATAGGAAATTATGGTATAATGAGCGAAAGTGAGTCAACGTGCTCGCATGATTGACGAACGGCGAATGTTGATCATAAGCTACTTTTGCTTATGATATACTCTATTTATAGTATGGGCAAAAAAGGTGAAGCTATGATTAATCAGGACAGAGTCCGTGAGATGACCAGACTGGCAATGCTGGAAAAAGGACCCGGCGAGCGAGAATTGAAGATTAGCACATATCGTCGAAGCGATTATGTGATTTTGCAGATGGTAAAAGGATTTGTCCTTGGAACGATCTGCTTTTTGGCTGTCCTGATATTATGGATCTGCTCGAAATGGGATGATTTCAATCAATACTTTGCCGAAATGAATTACGGGGTACTGATCAAAGAAATACTTGTGATATATCTGATCTTTATAGCGTGTTATCTGGTAATATGCGCAGTTGCTGCTGTTTACAGACATAAGCAATGCCGGGATCGGAGGGATCTGTATCTGCACTATCTTCATCGGTTGAACAAATCTTATGTTGCCGAAGAAAAGGAAAATACACAGGAAGAATAAAATTCCGAAACGCAGGGCAGGAGGTAACTATGGTTCAGCTGTTAAAAATAAAGGAGTATATATACCGTTTTATTGGGAAATATGAGATTTATGTAGTTGCGGTATTACGTTTCCTTGTAGCATTTTTTGCATTTTCCATGATCAATCATCAGATTGGATATATGGATATACTGAAAGAATATCCGATTGCATTATTGTGTGCATTATTGTGCTCATTCATGCCATCCGGTGTGATGCTTTTCCTTGGCGCAGTGCTGGTGCTGTTGAATTGTTATGCATTGTCGCTGGAATTATGTGGTATTGTAGCACTTATTTTTATCGCAATGTTTTGTCTGTATTTCCGATTTACAAGTAAAAAAGGTGTGTATACAGTACTGACACCGGTATTGAATGTTGTCGGAGTTCCGTATATCATGCCTGTTTGCGCAGGTCTTTTGTCGCAGATTTATTCCACAATTGCAGTTGTATGCGGAGAATTTGTGTATTTTCTGTTGAAAAATATCAATGAAAATGCAGCACTTTTTTCGGAAAAAGAATCGATTACAAAGAAGAGTGTTGTGACCCTTGCGGTGACAGAAATTTTTACCGATAAAGAGATGTACTTTTATCTGTGTGCATTTGCAGCAGCAGCAGTGGTTGTATACTGCGTCAGAAAACTCAGTGTAGATCATGCGCGTACAATTGCCATTGTACTTGGCATGGCAGTACAAATGGGCGTGATCTGCAGCGGAGAAATTTATCTGGGTGAAACGGGTCATATTATAAAAGTGATCGCAGGTTGTGTGATTTCACTGGGAATTGTATTTGTGCTGGACTTTATGTCTTTGAGTGTGGATTACAGCAGAGTAGAGCATACACAGTTTGAGGATGATGAATATTATTACTATGTAAAAGCAGTCCCGAAGGCTTTTGTGTCTGTGGAGGATAAGCAGGTAAAGCATATCAATACAAAACGTTCCAGAAAGAGAAAGTCTATGCGTGGAAAAAAGGTTAATTCCGTACATGTAAACCGTTCTGATGATGAACTGGAAGAACAGGTTATGAAGGAATTACATGACAAATAAAATCAGAAACAGAAAAATCACAGAGAGGAAGTGAAAGGATGCGGGAAATAGGAGCAGCATTGTATGCTTTTATGGATAAATATCTGTCCTGGATAGATAAACCCAAGATCGGACCAACCGATATTATAGAAATTATCATTATTGCTTTTGTATTATATCAGGTCATGGTATGGGTTAAAAATACCAGAGCATGGATGCTGTTTAAAGGGATCATTGTAATATTGATCTTTTTGTTGCTGGCTGCGCTTTTCCAGATGAACACAATCCTCTGGCTATCGGGAAAAGTAGTGAATATAGCGGCAATCGCCTTAGTAATTATATTTCAGCCGGAATTACGAAATGCACTGGAACGGCTTGGAAGAAAAAATTTCCTGACCTCATTTTTCAGTTTTGATTTTCAGAAGGCGAATGCGGTTCGTTTTTCTGAGAAAACAATTAACGAGATCGTAAAAGCATGTTATGAAATGGGCAAAGTGAAGACGGGAGCTCTGATTGTCATTGAACGTGAGGTCATGCTGAATGAATACATCAGAACCGGAATTTCACTGGATTCCCTTGTTTCAAGCCAGCTTTTAATCAATATATTTGAGCATAATACACCGTTGCATGATGGTGCGATTATTGTGCGTGGAGACAGAATTGTATCAGCAACCTGCTATCTGCCATTATCGGATAATATGGAGCTGAGTAAAGAACTTGGAACCAGACACCGTGCTGCTGTGGGAATCAGTGAGGTGAGTGATTCTATGACAATCGTCGTTTCGGAAGAAACAGGCGCTGTATCCCTGGCTGTAGAAGGAACCCTGTATCGCAATATTGATGCGGATTTCCTCAGAAGCAAGCTGAGATTTGCTGCAAAATTATCAGGAGAGACAGAGAACTATTTTGAAAAACTGAAAAGGAGGCTGAAAAATGCTGCGCAAAGTGACAAAGCGGATTACAAATAATTTTGGCCTCAAAATACTGGCGGCAGTTTTTGCCATTATCATCTGGATGGTTGTAGTGAATATTGAAGATCCGGAAAAAACAAAGAGTTTTGTCATTCCGGTTACGATTGAAAACAGTGACTATCTGACGGATATGGGTAAGACATATGATATTTTGAATAATTCTGATAAAATTTCATTTACCGTTACCGGAAAACGTTCCATTATCGAAGAATTGTCAGAATCTGACTTTACAGCAGTTGCCAATATGGAAAATGTCAATGACGAGATGACAACCGTACCGGTCAGTGTATCAGCATCCAGGTATGCAAGTCAGATTGAAATCAACAAACGGGATGCCACATTGAAGATCAGTGTTGAAAATCTGCTGACACAGCGTTACACGGTTCAGGTTAAGACAGAAGGAACACCGGCTCCATATTGCTATGCAGAAGAGGCTGTTGCGGATCCGAAGAAGATTACGGTTACCGGACCGGAATCCATTCTGAATCAGATTGCAACTGTGCAGGCAACGGTAGACATCAGCGGCGCGGAAGAAGACATAGCAACGAACAGTAAAATTGTATTGCTGGATAAAGATGGAAATGAGATCCCGCAGGACCGCCTGACACTGAACAGGACATCTGTGGCTGTCGATGTGACGGTTACTATGGGAAAATCGGTACCGCTGAAATTTGTGACAAATGGAACACCGGCAGACGGTTATCGGTTCAAGACCGCGGAATGCAGTGTGTCCAGTGTGAAACTGGTGGGGAGCAGCGAAGCACTGGCCGGAATCAGTGAACTGGAAATTTCAGGCTCACAGATGAATATTGCGGGAGCCTCCGCAAATGTGGTTTCAAGCGTCGACCTGACCAGGTATCTGCCGGATGGTGTATCGCTGGCATCTGACCAGTCGAAACAGGTCAGTGTGACATTGGTAATCGAGGGAAAATCAGCAAAAGCATTTGCTGTCCCGGTGAAAAATATCACGGTGAAAAATCTGCCATCCAATTATCAGCTTGATTTTAATGCAGATACCGTGACGGTAAATCTTTTGGGATTTGGAAATGATTTTACAGATGTTAATCCGGAGGATATTACCGGAACAATTGATGCATCATCTTTTGGAACAGGTGTAATAGCAGCAGCTGTAACCATTGATGGAAATTATACTGTCAGTGAGATACCGTATACTTCGGTAACTGTTACAGAAAAACAGACAAATACGGGAGCAACAGACAGTACAGATGGAACGACAGACAGTTCCACACAATAAACAGATAAAAATACCGAAGATGTATTTGGAGGGGATACAACATGGTTTGTCAGAAAGTGAGAATTAAAAATCCTGCGGGACTGCATCTGCGTCCTGCAGGTAAATTATGCGATGAGGCGATTAAATACAAGTCAAAGATTTCTTTTCAGAGGGGAAATATGACAACAAACGTAAAGAGCCTATTAAGCGTGCTGGCGGCAAGCGTCAAATATAACGATGAGGTTGAATTTGTATGCGAGGGAGAAGATGAGGAAGAAGCGCTGGCAGGAATTGTATCTGTGATACAAAGTGGTCTGGGGGAATAACAGGAAAAGAGGAAAAAAGTATGGATCATTTGGATGAACTGGAAGCGGAAGCAATTTATATTATGCGTGAAGTGGCAGCACAGTGTGAAAAACCGGTAATGCTTTACTCAATCGGAAAAGATTCATCTGTTATGCTACATCTTGCATTAAAGGCATTTTATCCGGAGAAACCACCATTTCCATTTTTACATGTAAATACGACATGGAAATTTAAAGAAATGATTGAGTTCCGTGACAAGGTAGCGGAAAAATACGGCATAGAAATGCTGGAATACATTAATGAAGAGGGCGTTCGCCAGGGCATTAACCCTTTTGATCATGGTGCAGCCTATACAGATATCATGAAGACACAGGCACTGAAGCAGGCACTGAACAAGTATGGTTTCACAGCTGCATTTGGTGGAGGACGACGTGATGAGGAGAAGAGTCGTGCAAAAGAAAGAATCTTTTCTTTCCGTAATGCAGAGCATGCATGGGATCCGAAAAACCAGCGTCCTGAGATGTGGAAACTGTTTAATACAGAAATCAATAAGGGAGAGAGCATTCGTGTATTCCCGATTTCAAACTGGACAGAGAAAGATATCTGGCAGTATATCAAACGGGAAAAAATAGACATTGTTCCATTATATTTTGCAGCGGTCAGACCGGTAGTAGAACGTGATGGCAATCTGATCATGGTTGATGATGATCGTATGCGCCTGCTCCCGGGAGAAAAGCCTATGATGAAGAAAGTTCGTTTCCGTACACTGGGATGTTACCCGCTTTCCGGTGGTGTAGAGTCTGATGCGGATACGCTGGATGCAATCATTCAGGAGACATTAAGTGCAGTGTCTTCTGAGAGAACCAGCCGTGTGATCGATAAAGATGGCGGTGCAGCCAGCATGGAGAAACGAAAAAGGGAGGGCTACTTCTAGATGAACGCATTATTAAAATTTATTACATGTGGAAGTGTAGACGATGGAAAATCGACATTGATCGGACATATGCTTTATGATGCAAAATTGCTGTTTGCTGATCAGGAACGCGCGCTGGAACTGGACTCCAAAGTTGGATCCAGAGGTGGTGCAATTGATTACAGTCTTCTTCTGGACGGTCTGATGGCGGAACGTGAACAGGGTATTACCATTGATGTTGCATATCGCTATTTTACAACAGAGCGCCGTTCTTTCATTGTGGCTGATACACCGGGACATGAAGAATATACAAGAAATATGGCAGTTGGTGCCTCTTTTGCAGATTTGGCAGTTATTCTGGTAGATGCAAGCCAGGGTGTGCTGACACAGACCAGGCGTCATACCAGAATCTGCTCCCTGATGGGAATTAAACATTTTGTATTTGCAATTAACAAAATGGATCTGATTGATTTTGAACAGGAAAAATATCAGAAGATTCAGAAGGATATTAAGGTTCTTCTGGCAGAATTTGATTACAGTACAGCACAGATGATTCCAGTATCTGCAACGGAGGGAGATAATATCACCAAACGTTCTGCCCATATGCCGTGGTATACAGGAAAGACCCTGCTGGATTATCTGGAGACAATTGATGTAAAGGAAAATCCGACAGAGACAGGATTTACCATGCCGGTACAGCGTGTCTGCCGACCGGATCATACGTTCCGTGGATTTCAGGGACAGATTGAGAGCGGCAGTGTGTCGGTGGGAGATACCATTCAGGTACTTCCAAGTGGCGAGACGGCCGTTGTCAGACTGATCTATGAAGGGGATAAAGATGTACAGACAAGTTCGGTAGGTCATGCTGTTACGATTCAGCTTGATACAGAAATTGATATTTCCAGAGGATGTGTTCTGGTAAAAGATACATCCCTGAATGTTAATTCCATGTTTTCTGCGACCTTACTCTGGATGGATGATACCAAGCTTGTGGCAGGCAAGAATTTCCTGTTAAAACTTGGTACACAGAGTGTTCCGGCAACCATCATGAATATCAAGTACAAGATTGATGTAAATACCGGAGAGGAAGTTTATGCAGACGCAATTTATAAAAATGAAATTGCACGTTGTGAGATTTCCACAGCATCCAAACTGGTTTTTGATAAATTTGAGAAAAATAATGCGCTTGGTTCTCTGATCCTGATTGATCGTGTGTCACATATGACATCTGCCTGCGGAGTCGTAGAGCATACATTAAACAGAGAAAATCAGCTGACCTGGCACAATATGGACATCACACGGGAATTCCGTGAAAAACAGCTGGGACAGAATGCCAAGACCATCTGGTTTACCGGATTATCCGGTTCCGGAAAGTCTACACTGGCGAATGAACTGGAGAAGCGTCTGGTGGCAATGGGCAGACATACCATGCTTCTGGATGGAGACAATGTCCGCATGGGATTAAATAAAAATCTTGGTTTCCGTGAAGCAGACCGCATCGAAAATATCCGAAGAATCGCAGAGGTGTCCAAGCTGATGAATGATGCAGGACTGATCGTTCTGACATCTTTTATCTCTCCGTTTGCGCAGGATCGCCAGAATGCCCGTGAAATCATCGGGGATGCTTTCATGGAAGTGTATGTAAGTACACCAATCGAAGAATGCGAGCGCCGGGATGTTAAGGGATTGTACAAAATGGCCCGTGAAGGAAAACTGGATCATTTTACCGGTGTGACAAGCCCGTATGAAGTACCGGAGCATCCGGATGCAGTAATTGATACTGCAAAATACAGTATTGAAGAATGTGTAGACCTGATTCTGGAGCAGTTAAAGGATCAGCTGTAGGTTATACATTTGACAGATAAAATATATAATCAGTTAAAACAAATGTACTTTCAGAAGGTTTTTGAGAAAGAAATCTGAGAGACAGATAAATGGAAAGGATTTAAAATGGGAAGATATTTCGGAACAGATGGCTTTCGTGGGGAAGCCAATAAAACATTAACAGTGGAGCATGCATATAAAGTAGGACGCTTCATCGGATGGTATTATCATCAGATTACAGGAAAAAAATGTAAAGTAGTCATCGGAAAAGATACCAGACGTTCCAGCTATATGTTTGAGTATTCTCTGGTTGCAGGTCTGACTGCTTCCGGCGCAGATGCATATCTGCTTCATGTAACGACAACACCGTCTGTATCTTATGTGACAAGAACAGAAGATTTTGACTGTGGTATCATGATTTCTGCAAGTCATAATCCATATTATGACAATGGAATCAAACTGATCAACGGAAATGGTGAGAAAATGGACGAGAAGACCATTTCCTACATTGAGGATTATATCGATGGAAAATTAAATCTGTTCGGAGAAGAGATGGCAGATGTACCGTTTGCTGTTCGTGAAGAGATTGGATGTACCGTAGATTATGCTGCAGGAAGAAACCGCTATGTTGGATACCTGATCTCACTGGCTACTTATTCTTATAAAAACGTGCGCGTAGGTCTTGACTGTGCAAACGGAAGTTCCTGGATGATCGCAAAGAGCGTCTTTGATGCACTTGGCGCAAAAACCTATGTG
>CABRZK010000046.1 GCA_902475415.1 uncultured Eubacterium sp. | reverse complement strand
TTACAGGAGGTGCAGGATGGTTTACACAGTAACTTTTAATCCATCACTGGATTACATCGTATCGGTCAATAACTTCCAGATGGGTATGACAAATCGGACATGCGCGGAGCAGATGCTTCCGGGAGGCAAAGGAATCAACGTTTCCACAGTATTATACAATCTGGGAATCGAGACAAAAGCACTTGGTTTTTCCGCAGGTTTTACTGGAAAAGAAATCGAGCGCAGAATGGCGGAAATCGGATTTGCACATGATTTTATTTCTTTACCGGAGGGCTGTTCCAGAATCAATGTCAAACTGAAGGATTTTGACGGAACTGAAATTAATGGTATGGGACCGGATATCAGTCCGGAAAATGTGGAAGAGTTAATGAAGAAACTGGATGAACTGACAGCAGAAGATTATCTGGTACTGGCAGGAAGCATTCCGGGAAGCATGCCGAAAATGATCTATCGTGACATTATGGCAAGACTTGCTTCCAAAGGAGTTCATTTTGTGGTAGATGCAACAGGAGAGCTTTTAATGAACGTATTAGAGTATCATCCGTTCCTGATCAAACCAAACAATCATGAGCTTGGTGAAATCTTCGGTGTTGAGCTGAAAACCAGAGATGACGTACAGCCATATGCAAAGAAACTGCAGGAGATGGGAGCAAGAAACGTACTTGTGTCAATGGCAGGACAGGGTGCAGTACTTCTGGATGAAAATGGTACATTTCATCAGCTTCCGGCACCGAAAGGAACACTGGTCAATGCAGTTGGCGCAGGTGATTCCATGGTAGCGGGATTTGTGGCAGGATGGATTGAAAAGCAGGATTATGAACATGCATTCCGTATGGGAATATCTGCAGGAAGTGCAAGTGCATTTTCCGAACTGCTTGCAACAGAAGCAGAAATCAGACAGGTATATGCTTCCATTGAAGCATAGCAATAAAAAAGAAGAGAAGAATTAAAAAAAGAAGAGTAAAAAAGAAAAAAACAAAGTAAAGAGGGAGGTAATGAGAGTATGAGAATTACGGATTTACTGGACAAAAGAAGTATTTCTCTGGATGCAGTTTGTACATCCAAATCGGATGCGCTCGACCAGGCTGTTGCTTTGATGGTAAAAAGCGGCAAGATTAATGATGAGGAAGCGTATCGCAAACAGGTTTACTTAAGAGAAGAAGAAAGCACAACAGGTATCGGTGAAGGTATTGCAATTCCACATGGTAAATGCGATGCAGTTACAAAACCGGGACTGGCAGCTATGGTCATCAAAGATGGTGTTGATTTTGATTCTCTGGATGATGAACCGGTGAACTTGCTGTTTTTGATCGCAGCGCCGAATACAGAGGATAATGTTCATCTGGATGTGCTCAGCAAGCTTTCCATGCTGCTGATGAATGAGGAGTTTGTAGAGAACCTGAAAAATGCTTCTTCCGTAGATGAATTTCTGAAAATCGTAGATGCGGCAGACGAAGAAAAACCGGATCTGAACGATCAGCTGGCAGCTCAGACAGAGACAGAAGATGCTGTTTGCAAGATTATCGCTGTTACATCCTGTCCGACCGGTATTGCCCATACTTATATGGCAGCCGAAGGTCTGGAAAAAGCGGCAAAAGCCCATAACTGCTCTATTAAAGTAGAAACAAGAGGATCCGGCGGTGCCAAAAATGTACTGACAGATGCGGAAATCGCAAATGCAGACTGTGTTATCGTAGCAGCAGATGCAAAAGTTCCAATGGATCGTTTTAACGGTAAGAAACTGATTGAAGTTCCTGTTTCTGACGGAATTAGTAAAGCAGACCAACTGGTGGAAAGAGCCATCCATGGTGATGCACCGGTTTACCACAGCAGTTCAGCAGAAAGCCAGAGCTCCAGCTCACAGAAAGCTTCCGGTGGAATCGGACATAAATTATATGTACATCTGATGAATGGTGTATCCCACATGCTTCCATTCGTTGTCGGTGGTGGTATCCTGATCGCAATTGCATTCCTGATTGATGGAATGAATGTCGATATCAATTCACTTTCCGCAGATATGAGAGCAAACTTCGGTACAATCACTCCGGTGGCGGCAGCGTTCAAACAGATTGGTGGCGTAGCCTTTGGTCTGATGCTTCCGGTTCTGGCAGGATTTATCGCCATGAGTATCGGTGACAGGCCCGCATTGGCGGTTGGTTTTGTCGGTGGTATGATGGCAGCAAACGGAAAATCCGGCTTCCTGGGTGCACTTGCAGCAGGTTTCCTGGCAGGTCTGATCATCTTATTACTGAAAAAAGTATTTGCTAAATTACCGGATGCACTGGAGAAAATCACGCCGGTATTGCTCTACCCCGTATGTGGTATTCTATTGATGGGAATTATTATGATGTTTGTCATCGAGCCGCCGGTAGGAGCGTTGAATACAGCATTAAATACAGCCTTGACCAACATGGGTGCTTCGAGTAAAATATTACTGGGAATCGTTTGTGCCGGTATGATGGCTATCGATATGGGTGGTCCATTCAACAAGGCAGCTTACGTATTCGGTACCGCAGCAATCGTTGCCGGAAACTATGACATTATGGCAGCCGTTATGATCGGTGGTATGGTACCGCCGTGTGCGATCGCTCTTGCAACGTTACTGTTCAAGAACAAATTTACGAAGGAAGAGCGTAAATCCGGACCGGTTAACTTTGTTATGGGACTTGCATTCATCACAGAGGGTGCAATTCCTTATGCAGCAGCAGATCCAATCCGTGTTCTGCCGTCTTGTATGATCGGTTCAGGTGTAGCCGGCGCATTATCCATGGCATTTGGATGTACACTGATGGCACCACATGGTGGAATCTTCGTTGTACCGGTTATGGGAAATGCAGGCATGTATCTGGTAGCACTTGCAGTCGGAACCGTAATTTCCGCTGTTTTACTCGGACTTTTGAAGAAAAAAGTAAATGAATAATTGAGGAAAAGGAGAACTTAACCATGAAAGAATTTAAGTACGTAATCACAGATGCACAGGGAATTCATGCACGTCCGGCTTCTGAGCTGGTAAAAGAACTCAAAGGAGTTTCTTCTGTTGTTAAACTTACAAAAGAAGGTAAAACTGTAGAGGCTAAAAAATTAATGGCTGTTATGAGCCTTGGAATTAAATGTGGACAGGAAGTTACTGTAACAGTAGAAGGCGAAGATGAAGACGCTGTAGCTGAGAAACTGGAGAATTTCTTCAAAACAAATCTGTAAAGAAAAGTCTTAACAAGACAATTTTGCAAATGAATGCTCTGAATGATCAAAAAATATTTTGATGATATTTTGAGCCAGAGGGCTGTGTACGGTGGAAAAATCTGGCGTACACAGCCTTTTTGTATAATTTACGAAAGAAAAGATAACAACACATGCATTATGAAAATCATGGAATGTTTGAGAACAGACAATGTTGCAGATCCTGAATCAGGAAATCAATTGGTAAGAATCATATAAAAGTAAAACAGACGAAAGAATGAGCGCAGGCGAGCCGGCATTTCGTTATGGATGGCCAAGTGCTGACAGATGTTCAGAAAAATATAGTAAGCAGGAGGAACAGGTATGAACGTATATCAGGGAAAAAGTGTATTTGGCGGTATCGCCATCGGACATTTATGTGTATATAAAAAAGGCGAGCAGCAGGTGCAGCGCCAGAAAGTAGAAGACGTGGAAGCGGAAGTAAAGCGTTTTCAGGATGCAAAAGAAGCAGCACAGGAACAGCTTGGCGAACTTTACGACAAAGCAGTGAAAGAGGTCGGTGAGGCAAATGCCGCTATTTTTGAAATGCACCAGATGCTTTTGGAAGACGAAGATTATCAGGATTCTGTAGAAAATATTATCCGTACCCAGCAGGTAAATGCGGAGTATGCGACTGCTGTGACCAGTGATCATTTTTCATCCATGTTTGCAGAGATGGACGATGACTATATGAAAGAACGTGCGGCAGATATCCGTGATATTTCCGAGCGTGTGATTGCAAACTTAAATGGTGAAAATAAAAGCAAAGTCGTAACCGACGAGCCGGTCATTATTCTTGCAGATGATCTGGCTCCAAGCGAGACCGTTCAGCTGGAGAAAGATAAAGTGCTTTCTTTTGTTACTGTACATGGTTCTGTCAATTCCCACACAGCAATTCTTGCACGTACTATGGGAATCCCGGCTCTGGTAAGTACCGAGATGGAACTGAGCGAAGATCTGGATGGAAAACTGGCAGTGGTTGATGGTAATCATGGTATGATCTATATCGATCCGGATGCTGAGACCATGGAGAAAATGGAAGCTTTGAAAAAGGAAGAAGAGGAGAAAAAAGAACTTCTTCAGACTTTTAAAAATAAAGAAAGCATTACATTGGACGGTAAAAAAGTGCTGACTTATGCCAATATCGGAAATGTCAAAGATCTGGCTCTGGTTCTCCAGAATGGTGCAGAGGGAATCGGACTGTTTAGAAGTGAGTTCCTTTATCTGGAATCTGAGACCTATCCGACAGAGGAAGAGCAGTTTGAGGTATACAAAAAAGTTGCGGAGACCATGGCAGGCAAACGTGTCATTATCCGTACACTGGATATCGGTGCAGACAAACAGGCAGATTATTTTGAACTTGCAAAAGAAGAAAATCCGGCCATGGGTGTGCGCGCCATCCGTATCTGTCTGACACGTCCGGAGATTTTTAAAACACAGTTACGTGCCTTATTCCGTGCAAGTGCCTTTGGAAACATTGCAATCATGTATCCGATGATCACTTCCTTATCTGAAATCGTACAGATTAAGAAAATTGTAGCGGAAGTAAAAGCAGAACTGGATGCAGACAGCATTCCGTATGGTACGCCGGAACAGGGTATCATGATCGAGACACCGGCAGCAGCAACCATCAGTGACCTGCTGGCAAAAGAAGTAGATTTCTTCAGTATCGGAACAAACGATCTGAGTCAGTACACCATGGCAATTGACCGCCAGAACCAGTCACTGGATACCTTTTTCGATGCGCATCACATTGCCGTGCTTCGTATGATTTATCAGACTGTACAGAATGCACACAAAGCCGGAATCTGGTGTGGAATCTGTGGCGAACTTGGTGCAGACAGTGATCTGACCGAATTGTTCCTTGCCATGGGAATCGACGAACTGTCCGTTTCACCGGGGCGACTTCTTACTATCCGTCGTCTGATCTGCGAGACCGACAGCAGTATAAACAGAGAAGAAATTCTGAAAAAATGGTTGTATCTGTAAAAAAAGAAGATTACTATACTTTATAGGAATTTTGTAAGAGAAAGAGAGAAAATTTGTAGTATGTTAACAGAAAAACGACAGGAGGAAATACTGCGCCTGCTTACGCTGAAGGGCAGTGTCACAGTTCAGGAATTAAAAGAGCATTTTGATGCGTCAGAATCCACGATTCGACGGGATTTAAATGCGCTGGATGAAAAAGGCGCCCTGGTGAAAGTGTTTGGCGGAGCTATGCTGGCAGAATCCAATCTGGCCACAAGAGATGAGCAGGTATCCCAGCGAAAAGGACTTTATCAGGAAGAAAAACAGAAAATCGGTCGTTATGCCGCATCCCTGATCGAGCCTCATGATTTCATATATCTGGATGCAGGTACGACCACCGCATGTATGATTCCGTATATCACGGAAAAGACAGCAACTTTTGTGACAAATGCGGTTTCTCATGCGCTGGAACTGGCCGGAAACGGATTTCATGTTATTATACTTGGGGGCGAATTAAAGGCGGCGACAGAAGCCATTGTCGGAAATGAAGCCTGCCTGAGCCTGCAGAAATTCAATTTTACCAAATGTTTCATGGGAACAAATGGTGCATCACCGGCGGTAGGATTCACAACACCGGAGATTAACGAAGCAAAGATCAAAGAATGTGCCATGACACACAGCTTAAAATCATATGTCTTATGTGACAGTACCAAATTTCACCAGATTAACCCACTGCGTTTCGGAACCTTTGAATCTGCACAGATTCTGACCGAGCAGATTCCGGATGCGGTGTTGAAAGGATATCATAATATTATTGTGGTAGACTAAAGGTGTACTTATTTATTAGCATAGTGTAAATAGAATAAGCCGGGAACATAAAATTAGTCGTGCCTGCATGGATTTTATGTTCCCGGCTTGTTTTTTACAGAACTTCTAAGGAACCTGCCAGAAACTCCCCAATTCCTATTGACATTAGGGGAATACTATGATAATCTGGGTAAGACTTAAGAATACTATGACAAAATACAATAAATGATAGAAAGTGTGAGAGACCATGAACGTATATTTTGATAATGCGGCAACGACAAAAATGAGCCAGGTTGCATTGGACGCTATGATCCCGTGTCTGGAAAATGTATATGCAAACGCATCCAGTCTTCATACTCCGGGACAGAAGTCCAAAGAAGTACTGGAGAAAGCAAGAGAGGAGATTGCAGCCTGTATCGGAGCTCAGCCGAATGAGATTTATTTCACTTCCGGTGGAAGCGAGGCAGACAATCAGGCAATCGTATCTGCAGCAAAATGGGGTGCCCGCAGAAATAAAAAACACATTATTTCTACAGCATTTGAGCACCATGCAGTACTTCATACCCTGCAGAAACTGGAAAAAGAAGGTTTTGAGGTAACTTACCTTGATGTCCATGAAAATGGTATGGTTCATTTAGATGAGCTTGAGGCAGCCATCCGCCCGGATACATGTCTGGTAACTGTTATGTATGCAAACAACGAGATCGGAAGCATTCAGCCAATTCCAGAGATCGGTGCAATCTGCAAAGAAAAAGGTGTATATTTCCACACAGATGCTGTACAGGCAGTAGGACACCTTCCAATTAATGTAAAAGAGCAGAATATCGATATGATGTCTGCATCCGCACATAAATTCCACGGACCGAAAGGAATCGGTTTCCTGTATGCAAGAAAAGGAATCCTCCTTTCCAACATCATCGAAGGTGGTGCTCAGGAGCGTGGTAAACGTGCAGGTACAGAGAACATTCCTGCTATCGTTGGTATGGCAGCAGTATTAAAAGATGTTCTGGCACATCAGAAAGAAAATGCAGAGAAAATGACAGCATTACGTGACCGTTTGATCGAAGGTCTGCTGACAATTCCGCATTCCAAATTAAACGGAGACCGCACAAAACGTCTTCCGGGTAATGTAAACTTTTGTTTTGAAGGTATCGAGGGCGAGTCCCTGTTACTGATGCTTGATATGAAAGGTATCGCAGCTTCCTCCGGTTCTGCATGTACATCCGGTTCCTTAGATCCGTCCCATGTACTTCTTGCAATCGGACTGCCACACGAGGTAGCACATGGTTCACTTCGTTTATCCTTATCTGAGTACAACACACAGGAAGAAGTAGACTATGTATTAGCAGAATTACCGAAGATTGTAACTTATTTAAGAAATATGTCACCGGTTTGGGATGAATTGGAAAAAGGAGAGAAAAAACATGTTATATAGTGAAAAAGTAATGGATCATTTTCAGAATCCGCGTAATGTAGGTAAAATGGATGACGCTGACGGTGTCGGAGAAGTAGGAAACGCAAAATGTGGCGATATCATGAGAATGTATATCAAAGTCGATGATGATCAGACTATCACAGATGTTAAATTCAACACATTCGGATGTGGTTCTGCCATCGCTACAAGCTCCATGGCTACAGAGATGATCAAAGGTAAAAAAATCGATGAAGCTCTGGAACTGTCCAACCGTGCAGTAGTAGAAGCCCTGGACGGACTTCCACCAGCAAAAATTCACTGTTCTGTACTGGCTGAAGAAGCAGTAAAGGCAGCAGTAAAAGATTACTATGATAAAAATGGTATCGAGTACGATCACGAGAAATTCCAGTCTGTAGATTGTGCACATTGCCACGAATAAAAATACTTGTGAGTGAGGAAAAGCACCCTTTGCGGGTGCTTTTCTTTGTGTTATGCTACAATTATCTATGAATTGTAAAAGTGCAGGCGTACTTGACAGGTAGTAGAATTTTTATGAGATTTTTATAAGCCGGAAATTTGTACTTAAAAGGTGTTAAGATACTGTAAAATATGTCACGGGAGGAAAATGTTCGATGGGAAGTTATTTAAATCCGGGATGCGGAAATTTTGAGATGGCCTTGCGGTCTCAGATTTATATTGACAAAAGCAGACTGATTGAGCAGACAAATCAGTGCCTTGGGACACTGCAGCGTTTTATGTGTGTCAGTCGTCCTCGCCGGTTTGGGAAATCCATGGCAATGGATATGCTTGCGGCGTATTATTGCAGAAGTCTTGATACAGCACAATATTTTGAACAGATGCAGATCAGTGAAGTAGAAAGTTACAGGCAGCATTTAAATCAGTATAATGTGTTGAAAATTAATATGCAGGATTTCTTAAGTACAACGAACAGCGTAGAGGAAATGCTGCGCATGTTACAAAAATATATCATTTTTGATTTGCTGGTTGAATTGAAATGGAATCAGACCGTGGAAGGAGCAATTGCACAGATTAAAGAAAAACAGTATGTGGATGCTCTGAAAGATTATCATGGAAATCTGCTGCTGGTTGGTATTAACTATGATAAAAAATCAAAAGAGCATAGTTGCAAAATTGAAAAAATTAAAAAATTCTGAAGCCTATATAAATGATATGCCCCCTCATACGGTAGAATAAATTTTTACCTATAATTTACATTATTATGCTTTGATTTTTACGATGCCATGCTAGTATCTCAATATTGAAAGAAAAAGAAATTGAATGAAGATGAGAAGCTGTATGAATGAGATGCATTTATGCAGTTGATATTGAGAAAGAAGGCATGACATGATGAAAAAGATATATGCGTATTTCAATAAAGTGGGTGGAGATTCAGTTGTTATCTGCAACAATTTATATTTATTACTGCGTACCGTTTGTGTAGCTGTTATATCAGCGGCAATTGCAATGTTGCTGAATCTGGTTGTTACAATTCCGGGTATGACACATCTGACCCTCTTATTGTTGGTGTGTGGCTGGGCAACAGTAGGATATGGATTTTTCGGTGGAATTCTGGCATTGATGCGAAAGTAAAATACGTTACGTTGAGACTTATATTATTTTATTTTGTATTTTTTGGAGTGTATCGTATCGTTTGAAAAAATACGATACATGCAAAAAGAACATACAGACCTGCTACCATCAGAAAAATAAATCCGGCATATCCGATCAGATAGCCCGGATTGCCCATATGCCGGGCGAGAAAATCCAGCGGAGTATTGGCGGGAGGCTTATTGAGAAACATATAGTTGCTGCCAAATTTACGGTTAAAAAGATAAACAGGCGGAACAAGAGCACCGAGCAGCAGAACCGGTTGCCAGATGTGGCGTACTTTCGGTTGGATACTTCTGTTGATGAAAAGTAACCAGGGATAAAGGATGATCAGTGCATGATAGAGAAAACCGTGAATGCACATGTAATTCCATACCGGATAATTATTCCAGACCGGGAATAAAATACCGAGCACGGCTCCGGGCATAAACAGACAGAGGCTAATTTCTGCCAGAGAAGTCCACTGACCGGTTCGCAGGGCGTGAAACTGAAGAATGAGATAGAAAAATGCTGCCAGATCACAGAGATGAAAGGGCAGCATTTTTGCATTCATGTGCCCGGTGACCGTCAAAATAGCATCCTGTGTGAACGTGCAGAGCAGGGCAAGTAAGACTACTGTATTTAATACCAGCAGGCGATGTGTGATAGACAGGAATAAAAATACGCGACATACTGTGAAAATACCAAGGGCAATACAAATCAGCCAGAGCAGATGTATTGTGCCAAAAGTAGGGAATCCCGTTCCGGATGGCAGAGAATCCTGATAAGCAAAAACATAATGATACATAAAAAGAACCTTCTTTTCATAAAAGATACAGGCGTACAGAATTAGAAATGGAATCCAATAAGATTCAAAATTCTGTTTGCTATGTACTGTTTGAAAGAGAGGTTCTTTTTTATGGAATATAAAGTAAATTATGTTCTAAATTTACTATATGTAATTCATATAAAAATATCAGTTTTTCAAATTTAGCGTTGCATTCATTTACTGTATGCAATATTGCCAAAGCATCAGAACGTGCTTATTCGGGAATTGCTGCCTGCTCTGTCTGATAAGCTTTCAAACGCTCAAGCATTGTTTTTAATACATCTTCCGATGCCGCAAAGGAGAAGCGGATGCAGACGCAGTCTTCTTCGCCGTAAGCAATGCCCGGAACGCCGGAGATTTTTGCTTTTGCCAGAAGGTCATTGCAAAGAGTTTCACTGTCAAGGTCTGTATCGAATCTTACCCATGCATAAAAAGCACCGGCAGGCGTCATCAGTTCTGCTCCGGGGATTTCACGGATGCCCTCCACCAGAAGATTTTTGCGTTTTTCATAGGCCTGACGCATTTCTTCTGTCTCTTTCACACAATCCAGAGCTGTCAGGGCACCGCGCTGTAAAAATCCGCTGGTGCAGCTGATGGAATGCTGGAACAGCTTCAGAATTACCTGATAAAGAGCCGGATTGCAGGCAAGGTATCCGAGACGCCATCCGGTCATGGCGCTGCATTTGGAAAAACCATTGACAATAACAACACGTTCAAAAAATTCCGGAATGGAAGCCAGACTGATAATCTCATGCTGATCGTATACGATTTTTTCGTAAATCTCATCAGAAAGTACATAGATATCTGGATGTTTGCGTAAAAATACGGTAAGTGCCTGAATATCTGCATCTGTCAGAATCTGCCCGGTCGGATTGTTCGGGTAGTTGATGATCAGGAGTTTTGTTTTAGCAGATACGGCAGCTTCCAGTGCTTCTTCTGTGATACGATAGTTTTCTTCATATTTTAAATGTACAGCTACCGGGATTCCACCGCTTGCTTCTACGATGGAAGGGTAGGATACCCAGCCCGGTGTCAGCCAGATGGCTTCATCTCCCGGATTGATCATGGCGCGAATTGTCAGGTACACGGCATATTTTGCCCCGGGAGTGATCAGAATATTCTCCGGCTGATAAGGTGCATGATTTTCTTCCTGTAATTTACGGGCGATGCGGGCACGCAGATCAGCATCTCCACGGCTGTCTGAATAATGTGTATGTCCGGCAGCAAGTTCAGCTACAACGGTATCGCAGATGGCTTTTGGTGTCGGAAAATCAGGCTCTCCACCTGTAAGATTTAATATTTCCGGATCGGTTTTCTGAAGCTCTTTTGTTTTTGATAGCAAAGTGACAGATTTTGATGGTTCCACGTTGCTGATCTGTCTGTTAAATTCCATAATGCATTCCTCCAAAGTACGATTATGTATGATTTAAAAATTTCGGACATACATCGTAAGGTCTCGTATTTGTCTATTTTACTCCAATCCGGACACAATAACAATCGGAAAGGTAAGAATTATCTGGATTTTTCTGCAAAAAACGTTATAATGGAAATCGTGCAGGATGCAAGAATTGCGTTTGTCACAACGATAGTTGTCTGTGACATAAGGAAAAAATAAAAGTCCTGCTGTTGTTTTGGAAGTTTGAACTGGTTGTTATGGCTAAGGTTCAGAATGATGAATAATAATAAAAACTATGAAAAGTGGAAATGAGGATTGTAAAAAATGGATAAGATTGGTTATATGGGAATACCGGGAAGTTTTTCAGAGGTAGCAGCGAATGAACTGGTGGCTCAGGCAGGAATGAAAGATGTGGAGCTGGTGCCGCTGGTATGTGCAAAGAATATTCTGGAGGCCATGCAGAAGGGCGAGATTCAGTATGGTGTGCTTGGTGTGGAGAATTCGACAGCCGGACCGGTAGGAGAATTTGTACATACATTTGAAAATATTTCTTATGAAAAACTGGGTGTTTATGTATTGCCGATTCATCACTGTATGTTTAAAAAGCCGGGAGCAGATACAGAAAGTCTGCAGGAAGTGGCTTCTCATCCGCAGGCGTTACGCCAGACAGTCAATACACGGAAGGCAAAGTTCCCGAGTCTGAAAGAACATGAAATTGAAGATACAGCGATTGGTGCAGAATGGCTTGTAAAAGGAATTCTCCCGGAGACAACGGCAGCTATTTGCAGCGCTCAGGCAGGAAAATTGTGGGACCTGGAAATGATCGCGGAAAATATCGAGGATAGTTCTGAAAATCGTACTACGTTTTGGCTGTTGAAATTGAGGTAGAATGAAAATGTGTGAATTGAGTGAAAAAAACATATAATACAAATAAAATGTCTAACTTTGAAAAAAGTAAAAAAAGATGTTGACTTTAAATGGTTACAGGGTGTATACTAACGAAGTCGACAGGGCGAGTAAGTAAAACACTCACCGGTCAGAAATGGGATCTTAGCTCAGCTGGGAGAGCATCTGCCTTACAAGC
>CABRZK010000045.1 GCA_902475415.1 uncultured Eubacterium sp. | reverse complement strand
CCTGCCGGAGGCTATATCAGCTGGGGGATTGACTCCCACCACTGATACTAGCTTGTTTCTCACCACCTATAGAGGTGGGAGTCATCTCTCATCTGATATACCGAATTCAATCCCTTTTCCCATGCAGAGCGAACTTCTTATCTGGTCTTACCAGTTATATAGCTATTGTATACCTTAAAATACAAAAAAGCAAGATATATATGTACTGTTTGTACAAATATATCCTGCCTTCTGACTGTGTTTTCAGCCGATTAACACCTTTTTCCCATGAAACGCAAATCCATAACTTCGGATATGTCCCGCCGCTATGCCACGTTCTGTCAGCTCCGCCGCATAATTTCTTCGCTTAATCTGTGCCAAAGCTTCCTGTACCGTATCTTCCAGTGTTTTTTCATCATCCGTATCCTGTACCTTAAATTCCAGAATAATCGCATCATCCCCGCTTTCCCACCACTCCTTGTATCATAGTTACACATGGCATTCAAACAAAAAAGAAAGGCTCTTTGCGTATGCCTTTCTTCTTTATTTCCTACGTTTCTTTTTTATTTCCTACATCAGCACATCCTCTTCCGCATCTTTCAAGTGAGCGGTCATCAATCGTGCTGCTTCTGCACCATGCTGATTCTTGATCGCAATATAAGTTTGCTTGTGTACCTCTAGAATTCTCTGGTAACGCAGTTTCTGCTCTGTTTTTTTACCTTTTGTTAAAATAGATGATAACGATTCACCAATCACATTCCGGCAAACCTGCAACATAATGGTATACATCCCGTTATGCGAAGCATCCGCCAGCGCCAGATGAAACTCCAGGTCACAGGAAATAAAATCCTCTGATTCTCCAAGTGCTTTTTCTGTACGCTGCAAAATCTCTTTCATCTTTTCCAGATCTTCCTCGGTACGACGTTCCGATGCAAGTCTTGCCGCTTCGCACTCGGTCAGTCGTCTGAATTCCAGAATTTCTTCAATCTTCATGTGCTTCATCTGAATGATTGTTTCCAGAGACTGTACCGCATTGTCCACGTTAATTTCCTGTACAACTGCTCCGCTGCTGCCGGAATAGATTTTGATATACCCTTCCCGCTCCAGCATACGCATGGCCTCGCGGATCGTCGGACGACTGCGGTGCATCATCTCCATCATCTTACGTTCGGACGGAAGCCGCTCACCCGGATGAATCTCTCCATCCAAAATTAACTGTCTGATCTGATTATATATCTCTTCACTGGCCCGTTTTGTCTGCACAGGCTGCAAATCAATCTGAATTTCGTTTTTCATACTGTTCACCCTTCCCTGATTACCATGAAGTAATTATACATATTTAACCATTTCCGTGCAATACAAATTTTTCCAGGAAAGTATGATATTATTTTCTTTATGTACCTGACAGCAACATCTTGCTTATCCGTTAGCACCAGATGAAATCCCACACCTTTTCTGTTTTTTATTCCAGATAACAACACAGCCGGATGGATATGATTGATAATGGATCACTTATCCCACCATGCCGGACAGGCGACCTGCCACACCGGATTTCTTCAGAAGCATGTAGATCACAAAACCGATCACGATACCTGCTCCTGTCTGGAATGCCAGCGCCGGAATCTCGATGATTGCTGTCTTTCCACCATAAATAGCTGCTCTCACTAATGTATATGTGATGATGTGGAGAATACCACCTGCTACTGCACCAATCAGGAATGCACCTTTTCTGTCTTTTAAAATCTTGTGCATGATCAATCCCATTACCAGTGCCCACATACATTTGATCAGTAATGTAGGAACTACCCAGTAGAAATATCCACCAATGAAATCCGATAATCCACCGCCGATTGCTCCTGCAATGGCACCTTTTTTCATACCGAATAATGCTACGGTCAGCAGGATCATACAGTCTCCCAAATGTACATAACCGCTGATGGTCGGAATTTTAAAAATATAAGTTCCCAAAAACACCAGCGCCGCCATTGCTGCAGTCACTGTGATATCAATTGTCTTTATTTTCTGTCCCGCTTTTGTTACATCTGTCTGTGCATTCATGATTTTTCTCCTCTCATTAACCCCCGAAAATTTCCCATTTTCCTAAATAGTCTTCAACTCCATAAATTTCTTTGCATTATTGTAAAAAACATCTTCCAGCTGTGCATCGCTCAGTCCACAGGAATACACGCGCTGAATCTCCACACTTGGATGATGGAACGGTGAATCAATACCAAACATCACACGCTCGCTGCCAACTGTTTCATAAGCATTCTTGATCTGACAGCCCATCGGCATTCCGGAAACCTCCAGAAACAGATTGTCATACTTATATGCCATATTCAGGCTGCCTTCGATATAAACACCATGTCCATGTCCCATATGGATCATCACCGTCGGCACATGCGGATGCCGCTCTGCCAGCAGACCAATCTGCCAGGGCAGGGAAAAAGGCGGATGACCACAGTGGATAAACACCGGTTTCTTATATGCCTCTGCAATCTCCATAATAGGATCTACCATCGGTGAATCTGCTGTAAACGCATCAAACAGTGGCTGCATCTTCACCCCGGCGAAATGCTCATCTCTCAGATAATGCTCCAGCATATCATATGCTTCCTGTCCTTCATTTGCATTCACCCAGCAAAGTGGAATGATCTTGTCCGAAGCCGCCTCATATGCTGTTTTTAATTCTTCATTCAAATGACATCCGGCCGGGCACAAAATTGTTTTTTCAATATTATACTCCTCCATCTGCTCACTCAGGCGGTTCAGATCAAAATCAATGTTGAAAGGACTGCCAAATTTCCCGATGTGGGAATGTGCGTCAATTTTCTTAAAATGATTATAATGATTGTCCATAACAAACACCTCTGTTCCCACAATAAATGTCTTTCATGCGTTGATTCTCAACAATTATAATGACACTTATTGCGTTTTTTATAATTTGTAGTGTTTTCATCGATGATTAACTTACCGCCATCTTACTCGTATATTGGTATTTTTAACACTTCCAGTTTTGATATTTTTGACCATGCCAGTTTGTTCTGCATTTACACTCGCAGATATTTTGACTGCGACATAGATCAGATTGAAAATGACTTTCTCCATGATAAAAAATAGCAAGGTGTGTATTTTACCAATGAATAAACTGTATTTTTCATAGACAACGATACAATAAATGTGATATCTTAGATGTACTGCGCACAGGCGCAATCTCAAGGGGAGGAGATATTAACGTGAACAGCTTAATGTCTGTATTTGAGGTCATTGGCTCTATCGCATTTGCCATTTCCGGCAGCATGCTGGCCATCCGCAAAGAGATGGATCTTTTTGGCATTCTGATTCTCGGAATTGTGACATCGGTAGGCGGCGGTGCCATCCGTGACATTGTCATCGGGAACACACCACCTGCAATGTTTCAGAATCCGAAATGTACCATCATTTCTGCAATCACCGCTCTCGTTGTATTTATCGGTTGGAAACTTTACACTAAAAATACAATTGCAGAACAGTTTGCACGTCGGGCAGATGCCATGTACCACAGTCTCTTATTCTGGTCTGACACACTGGGACTTGCAGCATTTACGATTCTTGGTATGGAAGCTACCATCAGTTTCCTGCACACGGATCAGTGTCTGCTCATTTCCTTTGTGGGTCTGATCACCGGTGTAGGCGGCGGCATTTTACGTGACTTGCTGGCAGGAGAAATTCCTTATGTACTGCAAAAGCACATCTATGCTACCGCATGTATTTTCGGTATTGCAGGATATTATATCCTGCATCATTTCATACCGGAAAGCATTGCCGCACTGATCGGCTTCTGCCTGGTTCTGATCGTTCGTTACCTTGCCAGACGTTTTGAATGGAATCTGCCGAGATAATCCCGTATTTTCTTAATCGGTTTTAGCAGAAGGTTTGTCAAAATTAAGAGCATGACTTCAAAAAAAGAGAGATGCCATTGCATCCTTTCGTCTTAATGCGAAGGGATGCAATGGCATCTCTTATAAATTATCACCTCTCAATCCGAATCCAGAAATGGTCTTCTGCCATTCTTCCTTCTGTCTTTTGAATAATCATATACGGGTCATAGAATGGCAGACCTCATATCAATAAAATTCCATACACCATCATGCAGTCCATCACCGAAATTAAATTCCATCACCATCTCATCCAGCATATCTTCGTCTACCAGATAGCCCAGTTGTATGGTTGCACTTTCACCAATCTGCAGTTTTTTGAAATAAAACCAACTGCCATCTTCGCTGTCAGAAATCCAAACCGGCATACAATCCCGGTAATAGACTCCCATTTCTCCCCGTTCAAACTCCCGCTGGTCAAATGTTGTCTGCCCATCTGTGTTATGAATATAAGCCAGAGGACTGGCCACCTGCAACATGTCATGGTCATTTTCACTGGAAATATTTTTTATCGTCATTGTGACAAGCACCAGTTTAGGAGTCACCGTTTCTGACTGCTGCACATACTGTTCCGGGGTTTCATAGCCATCGCCAAAGTGAACCGTTTCCCTTCTATATGGTATAAGATTGAGATTTTCATCTACACCAATTCTCCGACTTATATTGTCCAGAGCATCATCCTGATATCTGCTCTGATCCAGCCCCCGCAGATGATCCCGTACTTCAATCTGATCAATATGGTAACTGATTCCCCAGTAAATCTGCGTTCCATTCAGATCACACATTTTATCTTCCGGGAAAATATCTGATGATTCCTGTTCTGCATATACATTTTTTTCCTGTGCTTTTATCTCTGCCATATACTCATCTATTGGTCGCACTACATCTGCGGTGTCTTTCGTAGCAGGAAGTAACGTAATTTTCTGTACCAATTTAAAAAAACTCTGATCACTGCTGTTTGGCATACCGATTCCCTGTACCAGCAGTGCATATCCATAATCTTCATAAAAAACCAGTGCCGTTTTTCCCTGTTTCCCCACAGTGTACTGGCTTCCTGCCAGTTGGTTTGACTTCATGAGTACTGCTTTATGCCCGTTCGATTCAAACTCTTCTGCATCATCGATATTCTTCTCATAAAATTCATCCGTGTCACTGTCCATCTGTAAGATTTCTATATACAGTACGTCCGTTGCAGGCTGTTCTTCAGAACGAAACTTTATAATTTTCATATCTTCCAGATCTCTTTCCCGTACATATCCCTGCAAATTCTCTGTATTCAATTGTACATACTTCAGTGTCGCATATTCTGCCTCTTGATTCTGAGAAATATGAAATACTGTATGCAGCTGATCCTTTTTCATGGATACGAAATAGGATTTCATTTTTTCTCCGGCAATTGCTGCGGTTGGTATTGCCAATGCAACAACACACGCAGCCACAGCTGCTTTTGGTATATATCTTTGCTGTGTGGTTTCACATTTTCGGCAGATATCATCAAATACCTGTGCTTTTTTCTCTTCTGTCATACGCAGATAATTGAAACTGTCTTTCCACTTCTTATCATCCATTCTGTTCCAGCTCCTTTCTCAGCAAGTCCGTCGCTCTGCTTAATCTTGATCTCAGCGTTGATGGGTTTTTATGCATGATCTCCGCCAGTTCTTCTATGGTGTATCCTTCGTAATAATGCAGATACAATAGGTCTGCATATTTTGAAGGCAGACGCCATACCGCTTGTAAAAGTTCTGTATCTTTATCTGGCACAGCTACCGACTGCAACATCATTTCTGTCGTTTCATCATATATGTTCCGCTTTCGTTTCCAGAAACTTTTCTGCATATCTTTGCAATAATTAACCGCGGTACGAATCAACCATGCCTTTTCATGTTCCAAATCAATGAACTCCGGATTTTTCCGAAAAAGCCGGACAAAAGTTTCTGATACTGCGTCCAAAGCATCCTGCTCATGTTTCATATGTATCAGACATACCCGATACACCATATCACAATTTCGCTGATAAATATCTGCCATCCGCTCTTTCGTCAGCCCATTCATAACTCCTCTCAGCTCCTTTCACTTAAAACACGATTGAAACATCCCTTTTGTCCACTTTGATTGCATTTTTCTATCTTTTCTATCTTTTTCCAATATCCTGCTTTTAAAATGTAACACATACAAACACACATTTCTTTTTACATACATTTATAAACAAAAAAAGCCGTGTACAACAGACATTTCTATCTGCTCTACACGACTTTTTTACGAGCATCCCGCTTCGAATTGCAATCCCAGACGTTACTCCTACAGCCAACTCATCCCAGGCACCCTCACGGCACACAAGAGGTCCTACTTAGGGCTGCTCCATTCCTGACCTGACCCGGTTCATAAGTTCCTGTTGCGCGAGACCCAAGAATCTACGCCGCTTATAAGAGGCAGCTCTACAATTGACAACCCTCTACGGGATATCACCCCAACTATAGCGGATTGATGGTACAAGGTACCGCTACCACCCCGGCTGCTCGAGTGTTAAGTATATCATTTCCAGTTCATTACTGTCAATCTTTTTATCGATATTATACCCTTGTAATTTACTCATTTTCAGCCAGTAATTTCGCCTTACCAGGCAGCCTTACATCATTTTGAAAACACCATTTTCTTTTTGCTCTGTAGAAACGATGTTTCTACTTGTGTAATTTGTCCAATTTTTGACGATTTTTCCCTGTTTTTTTATTAACAAATACCATAACATAGGTGCGGCGAAAAGTACCACTTTCATCTCTGGTATTTTTACAAAAATAAGAACTGAATGTTTTCAGTTACAAAGGAGGAAAATCAAATGATCAGTTTTATTCTTTGTCTGGCTCTTCTCATCATCGGTTACTTCACCTATGGCAAAGTCGTTGAAAACACCTTTAGGCCAGATGATCGTGAAACGCCGGCAGTAAAAATTAACGATGGGGTAGACTACATCGTTATGCCACAGTGGAAAATGTTTCTTGTCCAGTTACTAAATATTGCAGGTCTTGGTCCAATCTTCGGTGCCATGCAGGGTAAAATAGTCTGCTCTTTTTTTTATTTATAGAAATATTACATTTATTGTGATATGATAATTATAAATATCGTAAATTAATGTTATTGTTGGGTACCAATCCCAGTAAAAGAAGGGAGTTCGATAATGTCAAAACTGAAAGCCAAAAAAGGTTTTACACTGGTAGAACTTATTGTTGTTCTTGTTATTATAGCGGTTCTTGCAGCATTACTCATCCCGGCACTGACCGGATATATTGACAAATCAAAAGCGAGATCGATTGAATCTGAAGCAAAAGGTATCTGGACCGCAGCACAATCTGCCGCTTCTGAATACTATGGTTTGAATATTGATGAGAAAAGTATGAAAAATGCATTGACCAATTCTTGTACGATCGATGGTAAAACTTACACAAAATGTCTTGGTCGTATATCAAATGCAACGTTTTCTGATGAGCAAAAGAACTGGCATAAAAATCCAACAACTGCCAGTCAGTGGATAGCCCAGCAAGTTCTGATCTATTTAGACAGTCAGAGCAAAAATAATTCCCAATATAATTTCGGAAATAGCAATGTTCCAACCTCCGGTGCGACATTGAACAACAGTATTAAAAATAATTTTGGATCCACCCCTCCCAAAAATGCCGTATTTATTCAAATTTTTTATGACGAAAACTGCAAGGTTCTTGCCATAAATTTCGGCAAAGATGGTTACTTGGTGACTATGACAGACGGTCATTCTCCAATTTGTGAAAAAAACGGTAAAATTCTCTAATTATACGGACTGCTGCAGAGCAGTCCTTTTTGCTTGCTTTGCGGATTGCATTTAATTCCTCCCGTGCAATACCCGCGCCGCATGCTCAATATCATCAACTCATCCATTTCTTTATCTTGTTTGTCCATCTGGATCACCTCATTATTTCTATATGCAAAATGAGCGGTGGCGGATATGCTTCCGTCACCGCCCATACAGGTGTGTATTTGCTACTTGGTTTTATTTTGCGGAAGATTTTCTTCTCTTTCTGAATACTATTGTTCCCGCAATTCCAGCCCCCGATACAAAGAGCAATGCAATCCAAAGTGCTAAATTGCTGTTATCTCCGGTTTTAGAAGAAACGATGTTTGTAGGATTCGTAGGATTCGTAGGTGTTACAGGCTCAGTCGGATTGGTAGGATCCGTAGGTGTTACAGGCTCAGTCGGCTCGGTTGCTTCTGTAGTTGCCTTAATTGTAAAGGTTGTCGTTGCAGTACCGTTTTGAGATACTATACCTAATGTATGAGTACCAACTGCCAATGTTTGAAAATAGCTTGCCTTAAGAGTAACAATCGTACTACCGCTTACTGCTATGTAGTTCGACTCATCTACTGTAGCTCCGTCTACCTCTACACGGATAAAATCATCAAAAGCAGCATTGGAGGTAAAGGAGATATCTTTATTTTCTCCCTGCATAACTGTTGCATTATTTCCGGCAATAATGCTCGGAGCCAACTTTTCTTCTATGGTGTCGGATTTTTCAATTTCTTTTGTACCTGTCTCATCGCTGAAATACTTATCACAATTATCACAGTACCAATATTCGATATTGCCAACTTCGGCAGCGGTTGCTGCCTTTGCCTCATGATGTACAAGGTCGTGTCCTATTGCCGGTATGGTTTCACTGTCCTTCACGGCATCGCATTTACTGCAATGGATAGACTTGCTTCCGGCTGCTTTACAGGTCGCTTCCTTGTCGATCGTATAATCGCTTTCCCAGCTATGACCGTTGGGATTGACATCTTTCGTTTCAGAATATGCGCAAACACTACAGGTGCGCTTCTTGCTTCCCTTGTCGGTACAATTCGGAGATGTTACTTCTTCCCAGTCGCCGAAGCTATGTCCCAGCTTTTCGGTTGTCTTATGTGTAGTGCTAAGGATTTTTCCGCAACCAGAACACTTAACAACCTCATCATAGAAACCGCCCTCTGTGCAGGTTGCTGCTACTTCATTTTCGATAACTGCATCGGCAGGAGTATGATGACCTGTTGCCGGGATAACAAGCGTGCTTTCATCGATAATTTCCACGCTTGCCATGGCATCGCCGAACAGCTTTCCACAAGTGCAGATGTAATGTGCTTCTTTACCGTCCGTTGTGCAAGTTGCATCCACCTTGGCAACCAAAGTAACATTATGACCTGTTGCCGGGATTTCCTGGTAGGTGTTGTAATCGCAGTTCTTGCAGGTATCGTATGCTTCCCAACCGTTTGCGGTACAGGTTGCCGCTTTTGCCTCATGATGTACAAGATCATGTCCATTGGCAGGGATTTTGTAGTTGCAGATTGTGCAATTGGCTGGCTCTGTGCAGGTAGGTTTTGCCGTATTACCGGTATGATCGCAGAGCGTCCACTTTGCTGTAAGAGTGAGATTTTCAGTAATCGGCTGAGTGAAATCATATTCAGTTTTGCCATTGTACCAGCCGTTAAAAATATATCCGATCTTAGTGGGATCGGCAGGCCTTATTACTATGCCATTATTCTCTATATCTTGAGGGTCTACTCCTGTTCCACCGTCAGAATCAAATGTCACGGTGTAAGTGGTATCCGATCCCGGCTTAAGTGTTACCACAGCATTTGCCATAGCAGATCTGTTTCCATTTTCGTCCTTTGCAAACAGGTAAACAATCTCTCCTGATTCATTTCGCACCGTTTCCGTAATCGGATTGCCATCTTCATCCTGCTTCGGCTTCCCGGTTTCTTCATCGATTGCATATTGTTGTAATATCAGTTGAAGCTGTCCGGTATAGGAGAATTTACCATTTTTATCGGCTGTTGCCGCTTGGGTTTGATTGTAATCATTCAAATAAACAGTTGCATATGGCTCTGTCAGACCAGTGATCGTATAATCACCGGTATTACTGTCCGCATAGACTACCATTTCGTCAATGCTGATCATAGGTGCAGTATCGTCTTTTTCCACCAGTAGATATTTGGTTGTAGTGTCGCTGTATCCACCATGATCCACTGTTGCGACGATTTGAAACATGACTGAACCGACGATTTCTTCATTGTCTATTTCAACATAGTCCCCAGGCTGAGCAGTATATTTGGCATTCGTATCCATCCTTATGACAGTATAAGTGACATTTTCTGTATCCTCGCAAGATGGCGTCAAATACCATTTATGATTGTCACCGCCACTTGTGACGCAGGTGAATACGCCGTTTTCCTCAGTCACAGTACGGTCAACAAAGCCGGAAGAATTACCACTTCCTGACAGTGTTTGTAGCTTTATGCTGAAATTCAAAGGATTGTATTTTGGCAGTTCTGATGAAGCCGAAAGCTTTTCTTCACTATAAACCTGTGAATTCGCAATCTTGCCGCCGACCTCGTCCGTCAGGTATTTGTATGCCTGTACGCCGATTTTGTAGGTTTTGTCCGCATCAAGACCTGCCGAGCTGTTCACCTTTTCCCCATTTTCATTGATGTCAACTCCGCCTACTGTGAGTGCCATATCTAGGGTAAACAGATTCGAGTCTTTGTCATAGGCGATGCCAGCGATCTTGCCTTCTTTAATATCCTCCGCATCATAGGAATAGCCCTTGCCAGTATCAACGAAGTTATTGCCGTCCTTCTGATAAATCGTTACACGATAACCGTCAGCACTTTCCACCTCGCTCCAGGAGGCGTTCATGATCTCATTGCCCACCGGCTTGATTGTTACAGAAGTTGGGGTGGCAGGCTGTACCGTATTCGTATAGGAAACTTTGTCAAGTGCTACCGTGTCAACAGGAAGAAGAACTTCCTCCGTTGTCGTCTTGCCGTCTTCGTCCTCAACCTGAAGCTTGGTCTTGTTCAGCAAGCTTGCCGTAACATAATAATCACCTGTTGGGAGCATAGTGCCACGGTTTGGAATCTTAACGGAAATATTTTCGGGATTACTTACATCTTCATATCCCATGATGTATTCCGTTGCACCCTTTTTGCTGCCCAAATAAGTCGCAAGGACATATTCTGTACCATCAACGGCATTCTCCACCTTGCCGCTTACTGTATTATTGCTCAGGCTCACACTCAGGCTGTCAAACGACTGGGAAGCGTTCAGGCTTGCGTCAAAGTCCGAAAGCGTGCTTGTCACCGTCCAGCTGTCGTTATCCTGTGCCTTATCGCCCAAGCCGATCAGCACACAATCCTTGCCATCGCCGTTTTGGGTAACATAAGCAGTCATCTTAGATTCATTGGTGATTTCATCCTTGTCGTTATATGTTGGGAAGGTCAAAGTAACAGCTGTGTCGTCCTTTGATACACTCAGGCTTTTTGCAAACTCGTCAATATCCGTGTTCTCATCAGTCGGGGTAACCATCATCAGAATGCCAGCGTCTTTGGGAATTGACTGCCCCGACTCTGCCGTCAATCTTACCGTCTTACTGTAGCTGCCTCCACTTTGCAAAGCAGCACGATTCTCAGCACTTTCTTGGGCGACAACAGTATCCAACTCCTCCGTGCTGATATTCATCACGGCAAGCGCACCCCCTTCTTCATTGTAGGATGCACTGTAGCCACTCGGTTTGTGTTCGTCCCAATTCCACTCCGGAAGGCTTTTCAAAATCTTCGTGGTATGCCCGACCTCGTTATCAGGGAAGATATACCATACACGATAATGTGAACCCAGGAAAGATCCATCTTTCTTCACGCCACCGTAAATCTTGAAATTTTTAAATGCAGAACTTACTGCACTGTCAAAGCCCTGTCCCTTAACATTCATGACGGTATTTGCCCCGAGGAAGAAATCCAGGTTCGTTCCCGCCAGCTTCATGCCGCCAATGATGGGCCAGCCATCCGGTGCATGCAGGCTGCCATACACATTTCCGTTCATATCCGCTATCACATAAATCTTGGTCGGAGTCTTATAGCTGTCCAGGCCGCTGAAAACGCTGGCGTTGAGCTCACCGCCCGCCCGAATAATCTTTGACGACTGTGGGACGCTCATATGTACGCTGACTCCGCCGGAGGCACTCAGCCCTGTGTAATTCGTTCCTTTGTGGTTGCGTGTCTCACCCTGCACGCCCTCGTAAATTGTATATGAGTCGATCAGGTTCAGATTCTTCAGAAACTTGATGTTCACATCCTCCGCCACCATCTTGAAGTACGCAGGACCAAAGGTATAGGTTGCCGTCGCCTCGATTGTATTCAGCACATCTCCTCGACCGGTGATGGAGAGGTTAATGGGAGGAATGGCGAAAAAGTCTCCATTAAAGGAATCGGCAAGACCGTCAAATCCGCCGCCCGCTCCCGAAATATGCGCAACGATGACCGGAGAAACCAATGGGATTTTTGCCGCACTGGAGCCAACGAAGAAATACAGCTTGTTGGGCATCAGAGTGCCGGTCTTATTGAATCTCTTCAGTTCAAGCTCCGACTCTGCTTCGAACAGGTCAAAAACATTCAGTTCCATCTCAAAATGGTAGTAATTATTGAAGGTGTTGATCTCGCCCTT